>JAMCRM010000001.1 GCA_023380575.1 Acidobacteriota bacterium
TTCGGAAAGGTCCAGTCCGAAAGCCCGGTTCTCCAGAATGGTGAGGAAACGGTTGGAGACGTACTTCCACCACGGCATTCCCTGTTGCATGGGACTCGCTCCCATCAGGCGGGAACCGAGCACGACATCGGCTTGGCCCTCCTGAATCGGGCGGATGATTTCGGGAAGCAGGGTGGGATCGTACTGGTAGTCGGGATGGACCATGACGACGATATCGGCGCCCGCCCGCAGAGCCTCGCGATAGCAGGTCTTCTGGTTGGCGCCGTAGCCGTAATTCCGGTCATGGATGAACAACTCCAATCCCAATTCGCGTGCCACCTTGGACGTCTCGTCGGAACTGCCGTCGTCCACCAGTATGACTAGGTCCACCATTTCGCGAGGCAGATCGGCGTAGGTCATGTGCAGCGTTTTCGCCGCGTTGTAAGCCGGCATGACCACGACCACTTTGGGCTTTTTCAACATGCGATCACCACAAACTGATAGGCGAAAAGATTCTTCCATAAGCGGGCCGATTCAAACGACAGACGCTCGAGGGCCAGCACCGGCAGGGTGTGGGCGAAGCGCGGAAACACGAGGCTGGCGGGAACGCCGGAGCAGCGCACCCGCTCGATGCGAAACCCGGCGCCTCCGAAAAGCTCTGTCCATCCCCGCCAGGTGAAAAAGTGCAGGTGCGTGCGGTCGAACAGGCCGCGGTCCTCGGCGGGGAATCTGCCCATCAGAACGTTCCAGCGAAACCAGGCGTGGCCGCTGTTGGGCAGCGATGCGGCGAGCCTGCCGTGCGGCGCGAGCAGGCGGCGCAGGTCCGCAAGCAGTGGGGCGGGATCGCGCAGATGCTCCAGGATATCGGCGCAGATGATGAAATCGAACCCGCCTGCAAGCGGGGGCAGGCCGCGATCCAGATCGGCTTCGATGAATTCCACATCGCGGGGAAATGCGCCGGTGGCGCGCTTCTCAATGGCGGTCACGCGGTAGCCGCGCCGCGCCAGAATTTCCGAGAGATAACCGTCCGCGCAGCCGGCATCCAGCACGCGCATCCCGCCGCCCTGTTCCGGCATACTTTCCAGAAGCAGGCCGTGACTGCTGTAGGGGCTGGGCTTGAACTGGTAGGGCGCCATGCTTCTCTGTCGATTCTAGCAGCCCTATCCACGCTACACTGAACACATGAACCGGCGAAGATTTCTGGCGTCCATGGCGGCGGCGCCGGCGGGCGCCCAAAACCTCTCCGGCGGTCGTTTCATCAAGAGCGTCTGCGGCGTGATGTTTCCCGATGCGATGCCCTGGGCGGATCGGATGAAAGCGGCCCGGAACGCGGGTTTTGACGGTATCGAACTGAGCATGGGCGGCGAGATCACGCCGGCATCCGCACCCGGCGAACTGAAGCGCCTGGGCGAGACGGCGCAAAAGACTGGGATCGCCGTCGCCAGCCTCTGGGTTTCCCAGGAACTGAGCAAGACGCCGCTCAACAGTCCGGATGCGGCTTTGCGCGCCCGCGGCGTGGAGACGCTCCGCAAAAGCATCGACTTCGCCACATGGCTGAACTGCGGCGCGCTACTCATCGTTCCCGGACGTGTCGGCTCCGGCGCGAAACTCCAGGCAGGTTACGAGGCCACCTGGCAGCGCTTCACGGCGGAGTTCCGGAAACTGATTCCGCACGCCGGGCGGGCCAAAGTGTTGCTGACTCCGGAAAATGTGTGGAACAAATTCCTGCTCAGCCCTTTGGAAATGCGGAGCTTCGTGGATCAATTCCAGAGCCCCTGGGTGCAGACTCACTTCGATGTGGGCAACGTGATGGAGTTCGGATACCCGCAGGACTGGATCGAAACCCTGGGCCCGCGCATTAAGCGTCTGCACGTTAAGGATTTTAAGCTCGCCACGCGAAACTCCCCTGGCCGCTTTGTGGATCTGCTGGAAGGCGATGTAGATTGGAAGGCTGTGATGGCCGCGCTGGTGAAGACCGGCTATCGCGGGTTCGTTTCGCCGGAAGCCGGCCATAAGCCGGACGACCCGGACCAGATCGCGAAGGTTTCCCGCGCCCTGGACAAAATTCTGGGCATGGCCGGATGAACTTCGCTCCACGAAACTGCGTTTATTGAATAAGCGATGACCGCGATCGCCACTGAAGATCTGTCGAAAATATTCCGCCGCCGTTGGACCGGCAAGGAAGTCCAGGCGGTGAACGGAATCTCCTTGCGCGTGGAACGCGGCGCCACTTACGGGTTGCTGGGGCCCAATGGCGCCGGCAAGACCACGTTCGTCAAACTGTTGCTTTCGTGCGCGCAACCCACACGCGGGAGCGCCAAAATTTTCGGCCGCGACTGCCGCGAGGCTGCGGCGCGGCGTCCCATCGGCTATCTGCCCGAGAACCACCGGTTTCCGACTTACATGACCGGCGAGGGAATGCTGGATTTCTACGGCGCCCTGTCCGGCATGGACGGCGCCGCGCGAAAGCGGCGCATCCCGGAACTTCTGGAACTGGTCGGCCTGGCACAGTGGGGACGCGTGCGCCTGGGCAAATATTCG
>JAMCRM010000002.1 GCA_023380575.1 Acidobacteriota bacterium
CGAGGCCGAGGCCGAAATCATCTTCAAGAAGGGCGAGGCGGAAGCCAAGGCCATGAACGTGAAGGCCGAGGCTTACCAGGAGTGGAACCAGGCGGCGGTGGTGGATAAGCTCATTACCGGCCTGCCGGAAGTGGCGAAGGCGCTGGCCTCCCCGCTGGCCAACGTGGACCGCATCACGGTGGTCTCGACGGGGGATGGCCATGCCGCGGGAATGAATAAGATTACGGGGGATCTGACGCAGATTGCCGCGCAGATTCCCGCGCTGTTTGAATCGCTCTCGGGCATGCAAATGTCCGAATTGCTGTCGAAGGTCCGGACCATCGGGACCAAGAGCGAGAAATCCGCCGCAGCGGGGAAGTAACGGGAGGGAATTATGGCACTGTTGGAACGAGTCGCAACCTTGATCCGGGCGAACCTCAACGAACTGATTGAAAAAGCGGAGAACCCGGAAATTATGCTGAAACAGGTGATCACCGACATGGAGAACCAGTTCATGCAGGTGAAGACCCAGGTGGCCATAGCCATCGCGGACCAGCACCTGCTCGAGAAGAGGCAGCGTGAAAACGAAGAGAAAGCCGCGGAATGGCGCCATAAGGCGGAGTTCGCGGTGGACCGCAAACAGGACGACCTGGCGCGCGCCGCGCTGGAGCGCGCCGAAGGCCATCGCGTGATGGCCGAAAAGTTCGAGCAGCAGGTAATCGATCAGAGAGCCCAGGTGGAGAATCTCAAGTCGGCCCTGCAAAAGCTGGAGCAAAAGCTTGCCGAAGCCCGGGACAAGCGGGACATCCTGATCGCACAGCACCGCCGTTCGCGGGCGCTGGGCAAAGCCAGCGAGGCGCAGATTTCCATAGGCGACAGTTCCAAGACCGCCGCCTTCGACCGCCTGAAGGACCGTGTGCAGGAATCCGAAGCCGTCAGCCAGGCTAAGGCGGAGATGGCCGGCGACGGCGTGGAAGAGAAACTGGCGGCGCTCGAACGCGATCAGAAAATCGAGCGTATGTTGAACGAACTGAAGGTCCAGCGCGGGCAGAAGGGGTAACAACGCTGATCCATGTGGAGCAGGCCCGTGCCAAGGGCCTGCCCCACAAAGCAAAGGGAGATGAAAGCAATGTCGCGAGGTCTGGCAATTCTGTTACTGCTTGCCGCGACGATCGCCGCGCCGGCGCTCGACGAAGTCGTTGGCTTTTTCAGCGATGCGCCGTATGTGGAGTACTGCGGTAAACTCTTTCGAGGAGGGGTCGATGGGGCTGCGGAGTTTCCTTTCCAAGCAATTCATTGACGTCATCGAGTGGACCGAGCCGGAGGCGGGCATTCTTGCCTGGCGCTATCCGGTGGCGGATCGCGAGATTCAGAACGGCGCGCAACTGACCGTACGGGAATCCCAGATGGCCGCGTTTGTGAACGAGGGGCGCATGGCGGATGTGTTCAGTCCCGGGCTGTACACCATCACTACCCGGACGCTGCCCATCCTGACCAACCTCATGAATTGGGACAAAGCGTTCCAATCTCCGTTCAAGTCGGACGTGTACTTCTTTTCCACGCGGCTCCAGACCGACCAGCGCTGGGGCACCGGCACCCCGGTCACCATCCGGGACCGCGAATTCGGCGCGGTGCGACTGCGCGCCTATGGTATCTACTCATATCGCCTGACGGACCCGCGCACGTTCCACGGCAAGGTCAGCGGCACACGCGACGTCTACCGGACGGAAGACCTGGAAGGCCAGCTTCGTAATACCATTGTGGGGCGCATCGCGGATGCCTTCGCCTCCGCCGGCGTGCCCTTCCTGGATATGGCCGCTAACCAGGACGAAATGTCGCGCAAGATCGCGGAGCACCTGCGGCCGGTGTTCCAGGACCTGGGGCTGTCGCTCGATTCGTTCGTGGTGGAGAGCCTCTCGCTGCCCGAAGAACTGCAGAAGCTGCTCGACCAGCGCATCGGCATGAACATGGTGGGGGACATGGGCCGCTACACGCAGTTCCAGACGGCGCAGTCGCTGCCCATCGCGGCGGCCAACGAGGGCGGGGGCGCGGGTCTGGGTGCGGGACTCGGAGCCGGCATCGCCATGGGGCAGCAGATGGCCAATGCCGCCAAACAGGCTTCCGAAGCCAGCCAGCCGGCGGGCGAGACCAAGTTCTGCGTGGACTGCGGCAAGCCCATCCCCACGCGGGCCAAGTTCTGCCCCGAGTGCGGAGCGCAGCAATAGCGCCATGGGAGGCATCGAGTGGGTGGTGGAGGCGCACGGCTGCGAGGCACCGTCCCTGCGCGATCCCCAACGCCTGCGCGCGCTTTTCGCCGCTCTCATTGAAGCGCTCGGGCTGCGGCCGGTGGGCGAAGCCGTGTGGCACCAGTTCCCGGGGCCGGGCGGCATCACGGGCCTGGTGCTGCTTTCGGAATCCCACCTGGCCTGCCACACCTTCCCCGAACACGGCTCCCTTTGCCTGAATCTGTTCTGCTGCCGGCCGCGGCCGGAGTGGGATTTCGAAACCCAATTGCGCCGGCGCTTCCAGGCCGCCGCCGTGCGGATCCGCCGCATTGCCAGACCTTACGACAGCCATGAGCCAGAGGACAGCCAACTGCCCGAATTGCGGCGCGCCGATCACCTTCCGCTGGTCTAGCGCGGTGCAGACCACCTGCCCGTTCTGCCGCTCGATCCTCGTGCGCCGCGATGTGGATCTGGAGAAGGTCGGCGAAGTCGCGGACCTGCCGCCGGACGTCTCGCCCATTCAGCTTGGCACCGATGGAACCTGGCGGAACCGCACGTTCACGGCCGTCGGCCGCATCCTCTATGAGTACGAACAGGGCGGCTGGAACGAGTGGCACATTGTCTTCACCGATGGCACAAGCGGCTGGCTATCCGACGCGCAGGACGATTACGCCATTTCCTTCCTGACCCCGCCGCCGGAGCCGCTGCCGCCGGCCAATGCCCTCACCGTTGGCCGCCAGTTCAAATGGAACGGAGCACGTTTCCAGGTCACCTCCATCACGGTAGCCCACTACCGCGGGGTGGAGGGGGAACTGCCTTTCGAGTATTGGGACCGCAAAGACGTGACCTTCGCCGATCTGCGCACCGCCGACGCGCGTTTTGCCACCATCGACTACAGCGAGGAGCCGCCGCTCCTGTTCATCGGCGAAGCAGCCGCTTTTGACGACCTCCACCTGAAGAACCTGCGCCATTTTGAGGGCTGGTCCTGATGGGCGCGCCGGCCGGGAAAGTCGAGGGGCTGAACTGCCCCAACTGCGGGGCGCCGCAGACCATCCGCACCCTCGGCCATGCCGTCACGGTGGTCTGCCCTAATTGCCACGCCATTCTGGACGCCAAGGATCCGCGGCTTAAGGTGCTGCAACTATTCCAGGAGCGCCTGCGCTTCGAGCCGGCCATCCCGCTGGGAACCCGGGGGAAGTTACGGAACACGGTCTATGAGGTGGTGGGATTCCAGGTCCGCACCACGGAGTCCGAGGGCGTGGTCTACAGTTGGCGCGAATACGTCCTGTTCAACCCCTATAAGGGCTTCCGCTACCTGACCGAATACGACGGGCATTGGAACGATGTGGCGGTAATCGATGCCGTACCGGATCGGACCACGGTCAGGAACCGTCCGGGTGTGAGCTACCTGGGAAAACGTTACGCGCGGTTCCAGGGCGGAGAGGCGCGCACCGCTTTCGTGCTCGGAGAGTTCCCCTGGCAGGTACGGGTCGGCGAGCAGGTGCAATTCGAGGACTACATCGCCCCGCCCGAGATGCTCTCGGCGGAGAGCACGGCGGGAGAGACTACCTGGTCCCTGGGGGAATACATCGCCGGGGCGCGCGTGTGGGAAGCGTTCCAGCTCCCCGGGCGTCCGCTGCCGGCTATCGGGGTGTTCGAAAATCAGCCGGCGCCCTCGCTCGACCTGGGCGGAATGTGGACCGCCTGCATGTTTCTGCTGCTGGCGCTGTGCGTGCTGGCGCTGGGCTTTTCTACCTTCTCACGCAACCAGGAAGTATTCCGGGGTTCTTACAGCCTGAACACGAGTGCATTTGTCACGGACGTGTTTGAATTGCAGGGGCGGCCCTCCGACGTGCAGGTGTCGACCGTCGCGCCCCGGGACGTGGAGGCCTATTTCCACTACGCGCTGATCGACGCCGATAACGGGCGGGCCTGGGATTTCGGCCGCGAGTTGAACGAAGGGCGCGATGTGGCCGTTGTCCCCCATGTGCCCGCGGGGAAGTACTATTTGCGAGTGGAACCGGAAGTGGCGGCACCGCTGCCCAGCTCCACTTACCAGATCGCCGTGCGCCGGGACGTCCCCGTGGCCGGCTTTTATTGGCTGGCGGGACTCGCGCTTCTGGCGCCCACGGCCATCCGTTCGCTGCGCGCCGGCGGTTTCGAGGCGCGCCGCTGGCGGGAAAGCGATTACGGGAATTGAGGAGGCATCTCAAAATGTCAAAAACCGCGGCCGGCTGTGGTGGGGCAGGCCCGTGGCCTGCTGGCCGCCTCTCAGGCGGCCAAAGTGGCCGCGGGCTGAGAGCCTGCCCCACGCAAACCGTATGGAATAGCTAGCCCATGCTGCGCCATCCGTTCTATCTCGCTTATGGAATTGCGATCCTCGCGCTGGTGGGGATCGCCGAATACGAGGGCTGGACCCTCACCCACACCAACGAGGTCAAAAACGTGCCGCGGACGGTGCGCGAAAACCCGGGCGCCTACCGTTCCATCTATCGCTGGTTTCCGCACTACACTGGAGGCAAGTAACCATGTCCACAGACTATCCTCTGATCAACGCGTTGATCTTCGCCGCGCTCGGCATCCTGATTTTCGTGATCGCGTTCGCGATTATCGACCGCCTCACGCCTTACCACCTGTGGAAAGAGATCGTGGAAGACCATAACGTCGCGCTGGCCATCCTGATTGGCGCCATGTCCATCGGCATGTGCATTATCATCGCCGCCGCGGTGCACTAAACACTTGCCCTTCCTGCTCTTCATTTCCGTGGCCCTGATCGCCGCCTGCGGTCTGGTTTATGAACTCGTGGCCGGCGCGCTGGCCAGCTATCTGCTGGGGGACAGCATGCTGCAGTTCTCCACCGTGATCGGCACCTACCTGTTCG
>JAMCRM010000003.1 GCA_023380575.1 Acidobacteriota bacterium
GTAATATTCCGTACCACAACGAGAATCCGGTGTTCACTTTCATCGACAACCACAGCAAGATCATCGGCACCCACAACTTGAAGTTCGGCATCTACATCGAGCGCATGCGGAAGGACGAAGTGGGCAGCGGCAACACCCGGGGCAACTTCAGCTTCAGCCGCAACACGAACAACCCGTTCGACTCCAACTACGCGTTCTCGAATGCGCTGCTCGGCAATTTCGACAGCTACTCGGAAGCCAGCCTGCGCACTTACTCGCTGTACCGGTATACGCAGGTGGAATGGTACGCGCAGGATTCCTGGAAAGCCTCCAAGCGCCTGAGCCTGGAATTCGGCGTGCGTTTCTACTCCTCTCCGCCGGCGCACGACATCCGTCAATTCCTGACCACGTTCGATCCGTCCACGTACAGCCTGAACTCGGCCGCTGTGATGTACCGGCCGGGCATCAATCCCGCGACCAACAAGCGCGCGGCCATCGATCCCCGGAACGGCACTGTCGCCCCGGTACCGTACATCGGACTGTTCGTGCCGGGTTCCGGCAACTACGCGCCCGGCATGGTCATTGGCGGACAGGGAGGAGTTCCCGGCGGGCTGTACACGACGCCGATTTCGGTTGCTCCCCGCATCGGGTTTGCGTTTGACCCGAAGGGTAATGGCAAAACGGCGATCCGCGGCGGCTTCGGCATGTTCTACGATCGTCCGCAGGGCAACGTCTACTCGGGCACGGTCGGCCAGCCTCCCGTGTCCTATAACCCGACGGTCTCGTTCGGGAGCCTGGATACGTTCCTCCAGGCCACCGGCGTTGTGGGGCCGCCCAGCGTGACCGTTATCCAGCCGGGCCAGCAGCCCCTGCCGACCACGATGAACTTCAGCCTTGGTGTGCAGCGCGAAGTGGGCTTCCATACGGTGGTCGATGCATCCTACGTCGGCAGCATGGCGCGGCACCTCATCATCAGCCGCAACATCAACGCGATTCCGATGTACGCGCAATTCGACCCGAACAACATCGATCCCACGACCAAGAGCCCGCTGCCGGACAACTACCTGCGGCCTTATCTCGGCATGGGCACCATCAACATGCGCACGTTCGACGGCACCTCGAATTACCACGGTCTTCAGGTTGGGGTGAACCGCCGCATGGCGCGCGGCCTGCAGTACGGCGTGGCCTACACCTTCTCCAAGACGCTCGGCGTCTCGGATGCCGATTTCGGCGGCGTCAGCATGTACTTCCCGGTCCGCCAGCAGAATTATGGTCCGCTCGGCTACGATATCCGGCACATGCTGGTGGTCAACTACGCCTGGGACCTGCCTAATCTGGGCAGGAAATACAACAACAAGTTTCTTGGCGCCGTGACGGATGACTGGCAACTGTCAGGCATTACGACGGCCATGACCGGCACGCCGTTCACTCCGGGCTTCAGCACGACGGACGGCCAGAACATCACCGGTTCCCAGGAAGGCGCCCGCATTACCCTGGTCGGCGATCCCAACCTGCCCAAGAGCCAGCGCACGTTCTCGAAGAATTTTAATACGGACGCGTTCGCGCGGACTCCGCAGCGCAGCTTCGGCAACGCCGGCCTCGGCATTCTGCGCAATCCGGCCTGGAACAACTGGGATATGAGCGTTTCCAAGCGCATCCCGTGGAAGGGTGAAGAGAGATACTTCCAGCTCCGCGGCGAGTTTTACAACGCCTGGAATCACACCGAGTTCAGCGGTTACGATACCGGTGCGCGCTTCGACCCGATGGGCAAGCAGGTCAACGCGAACTTCGGCGCCTTGAACGGCACCCGCAGTCCGCGCCAGATCCAGTTGTCCCTCCGCCTGATGTTCTAACGCAATCGGGGCGGGCGCTTCCCGGCGCCTGCCCCTACACCACCCTCGCCGCCCCGGGAATCCGCCGCACGCCGTACTCACTCACCGCGAAACTCAGCGCAAGCCCGCCCATTGTCGCCAGTGCAAACAGTGTAAGGGGTCCGAACGCCGTCCCCTCGAGGGCGAACTGAACCAGCACGACAAGAGGCAGGTGGACCAGGTACACCGCATAGGCATTCCTGGCCAGCGCGCGCCCGAACGCAGACTGCGCATTGAAGCGTTCGCGGAAGACATACAGCAGCCCTACGCACATCCCGGTGCACAGCAACGCCTCCCAGCAGTTCCACACGATTGGCGTCCACCGCGGCCCGGCCGCGCCTCGTGCCAGGAACCGGGCCCCGCTGATGGTGTACGCGTACCGCGCCACGACAGCCGCCAATCCAACCGCCAGCCACAGCCTGCCCGCAGCCGCGGGAATGCGTCCGAGCCATTGGTGCCGGTAAGCGAGAATTCCGATGACGAACAGGCTGGCATACTGCGGCATGTGCGCGAGTTCCATCGGCACAAGCACGGTGACCCAGCGGTCGATCGGATACCAGATCCGCACGATCATGCTCGTGAGCGCGAGCAGCAGCGCATAGGCAAGAACCGACTTATTGGCCGGGAAGTCGCGCTTCCCGACCGGAGCGGCAGGCCGCAACCGGCGCCAGATCGCGTACAGACACGCGTAGACGAGGAGGTGCGCAACGAACCACAAATGCGCGAACTCGATCTGCCGTTTCACAACTACTGAGTCGAACCAATACGACCAGAATGTGGCGCCGCGGACCTGCATGATGTAAACGAATACCGGAAAGACCAGCAGCGCGAAGACGAGCAGC
>JAMCRM010000004.1 GCA_023380575.1 Acidobacteriota bacterium
GACGGCGACTACTACCAGCTCTCCCTCATCAAGGTGGAGCGGCCCAAGGACTGGTCTTCGCTCGAGAAAGCGTTCGCCGATAAGACGGCTATCGGCGGCGTGGTTACCAGCCTGGTCAAGGGCGGGCTCAGCGTGGACGTGGGCGTGCGGGCGTTCATGCCGGCTTCGCGCAGCGGCGCGCGCGACCAGGCCGAAATGGAAAAGCTGGTCGGGCAGGAGATTAAGTGCCGCATCATCAAGCTCGACGTAGCCGACGAGGACGTCGTCGTGGATCGCCGCACCGTGCTCGAAGATGAAGAGCTCAAGGCCAAAGAGGAGCGCTTCGGACAGATTCAGGAAGGCACCGTGGTGCACGGCACCGTGCGCAGCCTGACCGACTACGGCGCATTCGTGGATATCGGGGCGATTGACGGCCTGCTGCACGTGGCCGATATCTCCTGGGCGCGCGTGAACAAGCCCGCCGACGTGCTTTCGGCAGGCCAGGAGCTGGACGTTCAGATTCTTAAGGTGGACCGCAACAAGCGCCGCATCTCCCTGGGTCTCAAGCAACTCCAGAAGCACCCCTGGGAGCTCGCCGGCGAGAAGTACAAGGCCGGTGAAAAGGTCCGTGGCAAGGTGACGCGGGTGGCCGATTTCGGCGTATTCGTCGAACTGGAGCCCGGCGTCGAGGGCCTCATCCACTTCTCCGAGATGTCGTGGTCCAAGAAGGTGCGCAAGCCTTCGGACGTGGTGAAGCCGGAAGACGCCGTAGAGGTCATGATCCTGGGAGTGAACACCGCGGACCGCCGCATCTCCCTGGGTCTCAAGCAGGCTCTGGGCGATCCCTGGGCCGAAGCCGCGCAGAAGTTCCCGGTGGATGCGACTGTCGAAGGCGAAGTGGTCAGCCTCCAGAAGTTCGGCGCCTTCGTCCAGCTTGCCGAAGGCGTGGAAGGCATGATCCACGTGGGCGACATCAGCGCCGAAAAGCGCATCAACCATCCGCAGGACGTGCTCAAGATCGGGCAGAAGGTGACCGCCAAGGTGCTTGAGATGGATGCCGCCAAGCGGCGTATCCGGTTGGGCATGAAGCAACTGGTTCCCACCAGCCTGGACGAGTATATCGGCGAGCACAAGGAAAGCGACGTGGTCACCGGGCGCGTGGCGGATACGAGCCGCGGGCGCGTGAAGGTGGAATTGGGCGAGGGCGTCTGGGGTTACGCCACAGCAGCCGCAGAGAACACCGAAACCACCGCCAAGGGCGGCGCCGGGAAAGTGGATCTCTCGGCCATGACGTCCATGCTATCGGCCAGGTGGAAGGGCGGCGGCGCCACGGTATCGGGCAAGAACGAGCCCGTTCGCGCCGGGCAGATCCGCAGCTTCCGTATCGTTAAACTGGATGCCGGCTCCAAGCGGATCGAACTGGAAGTGGCAGGATAACCCAGCCCCGCCGGACTCCTGCGTAGCAGTCTGGCTGGCGTTCGTTTCCGGACAGGACGCGGACGCCGGCCTTCTCTCCCCCGAGGAACAATCGCGCGCCGCACGGTTTCTTTTCGAGCGTGACCGGCGTTCTTTTGTTTTTCACCACACAACTTTGCGGCGCATCCTGGGCAGTTGCCTGGGAATCGATCCCGCCCTGGTGCCGCTGGAAAGGTCCGCCAAAGGCAAACCGATTCTGGCTGAACCCTATGCGCGTTTGAAATTCAACATGGCGCATTCCGGAGAGGCCGGTCTGTACGCGGTTGGCTTCGGCAGGGAAATCGGAGTGGACATCGAACGGGTGCGGCCCATTCGTGAGGCGGAGGGCATCGCCAACCGCTTCTTCTCGCCGGCGGAGCGGAGCTTGCTCGACGGCACGCCGGAAAGCTTCTTCGCCGTGTGGACGCGCAAGGAAGCCCTGCTGAAGGCGACCGGGGAAGGCATTTTCGGCATGGAAGCGCCCGTTCCGGAAGGATGGAGCGTAGTGGACCTGCCGGCCATACCCGGCTACGCCGCGGCACTGGCCCTCAAGGGAGATCCGCTGCCGGTAAGGACGCGGCGATACCCCTAAGCGCCTCAATGGCTGCGCGGGGCTCTCAGCCCCGCCGCGGCGGCTTGAGAAGCGGTTGCAGCCCGCCGACCTCGGGGCCACGCGTGTAAACTGGTCTGGAATGACACCGATTTCGCGAAGGACGTTTTTGGCAGCCCTGGCGCCCCAAAGCGCGGCGTCCGGCCGCCGCTTCCATGTGTGCCTCGCGCCGGACGCCATCGAAGCAGACCCCGCATTGCTTGGCATCGTGCGCCATGCGGGCGTATCCGACGTCTGGACAACCGGGTTCCTGTACGGCCACTGGTATTACTCCCTCGACCGGATCGCCCGCGCGGTGGCCACGATCCGGCAAGCCGGCCTTGCGGCACACATCGCGAACGTGCCCTTAGGGCACCCGGGAGACGCGCTCGGCGCGAAGTCGGGAACGGTACCACTGACGCCGCCCGCGCACTGGAAGCCCGCTATCCAAGCCGGCGGCCGTACCCGCTGGGGAACGTCGCTCCACGCGCCGGCGACGGAAGAGAATGTCCGGGCAATCCATAAACTCGCGGGATTGGGTGTGGACCGAATTTTCCTGGACGACGATTTCCGGCTCGCGGATTCGCCCGGCGCCATCGGCGGCTGCTTCTGCGCCGAACACGTCGAACGGTTTCGCAAGCTCCATGGCTACGGTGCAAACGCGCGCCAGGAAGTGATCGAGGCTGTTAAAAATCGTGAGCTGACCCCGCCGCTCAGGGCCTGGGTGGACTTTTGCTGCGATGAGCTGACCGCCTCGTTCCGCGCCCAGCAGGATGCGGCGCCGCGGGTCCGGCTCGGCATCATGGTGATGTATTTCGGCTCGGAAAAGGCGGGCATTCGGTTGCCGGATTATGTAGGCGTGCCTTTCCGGGTGGGCGAGTTCATGTTCGACGACAGGGCGTTCCGTCCGGTCAAGGGCAAGACGGACGAGTTGTTCAGCGTGCTGTTCCACCGTCGGTTCGCGGCGCCCCAGCTTGCGTTCAGCGAGACGACCGCCTTTCCGGCCGCCGCATTGTCGGCGTCCAACCTGGCGGCGAAACTCGCGGTATCGACCATCGCGGATGTCCGAAACACGATGTTCATGAGCGGACTGACGCCCTTCCCGCCGTCGCACTGGGACACGCTCGGGCCGGCAATGAAAAAGAATGCGGAGATTCACCGCAAGCTGGCCGGCCATGCCCCGCGCGGACCGTTCAAGCACTTTTGGGGCGAACACAGCCGGTACGTGGGAGACGACAGGCCCTACAGCCTTTTCCTCGCCACGGGAGTTCCGTTCGAGATTACGGGCCGGCCCGCTTCCGATGGCTGGACCTTTCTGTCCGAGGCCGACGCGAAGGCCCACCTCCGTTCGCCCGGAACCGTCTTCGTCGATCGCTCCCGGATTCCCGAAACGCTTGCCGAGTTGTTCCGGCTGAAGGCGCAAGTGCGTGGGCAATCGTTGAATGCGCCCATGGTGATCGAAGATAAGCCAGCCGTGTGCGCCTGGTACCCGACGGCGCGTTCGGTCCTGCTCTGGAACCTGTCCGGCGAGCGCGAATCGCTCACTCTGGAGCACCGCGGCCGCCGCAAGACGGTCTCCGTCGGACCGCTCGACCTCGAACTCGTCGCGGACGTCGCCTGAACCGGGCGACGGCGACATCCCTATGGCAGTTCTTTCAGCCGGATGTTTCGGAACTCGACCTGACTTTTGTGCCCGAGAAAGCCGATGTGCCCCGCCGCCCGCGCCAGGCCGGGATGCCGCTTCAGGACCTCCGGGGCCGTGACCGTGTCGAGGTCGGCATCTACAATTGTCTTTCCATTAAGAGTGACCGTGATACGGCGGCCGTTCGCCGTGATCTCATAGCTGTTCCATTTGCCCGCGGGCTTGAGCGCTCCCTGCCTGGCAGGAAAAACATCGTAGATGGACCCGCAGTGCTGTGCTGGCTTGATGCTGCTATATTGCGGGTCGGGATCGTCGAGTACCTGGATCTCCATGCCCTGGTACGCGGCGTCGCCCTGGTAAGGCGCGCGAAGCCCGACGCCGTTGTTACCGCCCTTGCTCAACATGAACTCCAACCGGAGCACGAAGTTCCCGTATTCCTTCTCGGTAAAGAGGTTGCCTCCGCCGTCGGGCGGGCACACGATCATGCCGCTTTTTACGATGTACCCAGGCCCCACGCCGCCGACCAGTTTCCACCCGTCCAGATTCATTCCGTTGAACAAGGGTTCAAACCCAGGTTCTGCCGCACCCGCGGTGAGGCATGCCGCGGCGGCCAAAAGGCCCGCCAGAGCGAATTTCATTCCAGGGCACTTCCAATATCCCGGATAGCACATGTGTCTTATCATACGTTGCGCAGAACGTCCTCCGCAGCATCGGCGCACAACGGCCGGGTAAGTCGGTCCAGTCGCGAAATTCCGCCGCAAACTTAAACAACGCCGGCTGCATTCGCTTTATTCAATTCCGAGCTCTTGCTGTATCTTCTCCAGTGAAACGCCCTTCGTCTCCGGCTGGAGG
>JAMCRM010000005.1 GCA_023380575.1 Acidobacteriota bacterium
ACCTCGTCGCCCGGCCGTAAGTAGCGGGGTGGGATCCGCGCGAAACCCACGCCGGCGGGGGTGCCGCTCGAGACCACATCGCCCAGTTCCAGGGTGAACACGGAGGCGAGGTGCTCGATCAGGTCCGGTATGCGAAAGATCAGGTGCCGCGTGTTGGAACTCTGCATCACGTCCCCGTCCAGGGTGAGGCTGATATCGAGGTTGTGCGGATCGGGGATCTCGTCGGCGGTCACCAGGCAGGGCCCCATGGGCGCGAAGGTGTCGAAGGTTTTCCCTATCACCCATTGCGTGGTGGCCAACTGAAAGTCGCGTGCGCTCACATCGTTGAAGCACATATAGCCGAACACGTGCTCGCGCCAGCGTTCTCCGGGAATGTGCCGCCCGCCGCGGCCGATCACGAAGGCGAACTCGGCTTCGTAGTCCGGACGCGTGGAAACCTTGGGCAGCACGATGGGTTCCCCCGGCCCGATCACGGCGGTGGGAAATTTGCAGAAGATAGTTGGCACGCTGGGGATTTCCAGGCGCGACTCCTCGGCGTGGTCGCGGTAATTCAGCCCCACGCAGATGATCTTGGGCGGTCGCGGAATGGGAGCGCAGAGCCTGACGTCGGCCACCTTTACCACCTCGCCGGAAGGCGGACGCCGGGCCCACTCCCGCACCATGTCCAGCCCGTCCGCCCCGCGGCCGATAATCGAGAGAACATCCGGGAACCCGGCTTCCCGCAAGCCGACAATTTCATCGCCTGAGAGCAGCCCCGGCTCGGTATAGGCGGCTTTTCTCCTGAACGTGACCAATCGCATGGCGAGCCAATCTCCTGTTCCCTACCATTGTGGGGTCATCAGAGCGCGTGCGGCAACCCGGCAAATCACACAATTGGGAACAACCGGATGCCCGCGAAGCTGGTATCATCAGACAAGCCCTTGATCCGGCGTTCGGGGTCAAAAACACCGCACTTGGAGAGAGAATGAGTCTGTTGTGGATGGGGATCGTGACTCTGGCGATCCTGCAAATGTCCGTCCTTTTTACCACCATTTACCTGCACCGCGCCAAAACGCATCGGGGGCTGGAACTGCACCCCGCAGTGGGGCTGCTGATGCACCTGGAACTTACACTGTTCACCGGAATCGTACCCCGCGAGTGGGCCGCCGTCCATCGCAAGCACCATCATTTCTCGGATCAGGAAGGCGATCCCCACAGCCCATATATTTATGGGCTGTGGACGGTGCTGTTCGGCAACTGGCTGTTCTATCGCCGCGAAGCGAAGCGTCCGGAGGTGCTCCGCAAATATACGCCGGATTGGAAAGACGACCTGCTGGACCGCGTGCCCTTCCACGGATACGGCGCCATGGGCGGCATCCTGATCTTCATGATCTGGTTCGGCATCGGCTGGGGGTTGGCCGCCTGGGCGGTGCACGTGGTGGCCTATATTCTGTTGAACTCGGCCATCAACAGCATCTGCCACATGATCGGCTACCGGAACTTCGATAATAGAGCCACCAATCTCCGCCTGCTGGCGCTGGTGACCGGCGGCGAAGCCCTGCACAATAACCACCACGAGTACCCTACCTCGGCCCGCCTGGCGGTTCGCAAGAGGGAATTCGACCCTGCCTGGCCGGTCATTCTGCTGCTGGAGCGCTGCGGTCTGGCCCGCATCAAACGGCTGCCTGCCGCCAAGGCCGCCTGAGCCATCCCGCCGGACCGGCACGCGTCTAAATTCGATCAGCGTCGGAATTTCGCCGGAAGCCGCGGCAGGCACTCCGCAAAGTGTAAGCGAATTCACAAACGGCCCTCAACATGCAATGACGATGCGTCTAACCGAAATTCAAGGACCGGAGTGTTGGCTGCCCCTATCGAACGCGATTCGACCCGCCTGTTTCCGTCCGCGCTGGAGAAGCGCGCGCGCCGGATCGAGGACCCCATCGCACGGCTGCGCTATCTGCGCCAGGCCACCGAAGGCCCACCCGCACGAAGAAGATATTTCGGCAGTGTGCGGCTGGCGCTGTTTGCCTTAGCCATCACGCTGCAGATCCAGCCCACGTCGGACGCCACGGTTCACACGGGACAAGTGCCTCCACCGGGCGCCATGGAGCCCACCGGCGGCGCTGCTGTCCCGGACATCTGGCTGGTGGAGGCGACCGGCGATCACGAACTGTATAGCAACGGCCTGCGGGTGGAGAAACGCTTTGCCGCACCGGGGCGGCTCCGCGCATACCGGCCGCTGGGCCTGGGGGGCGCGCCGGACGGACCCGTGACGAGCACGCCCGCCGGCATCGTTTTCCATGCCACCGAAAACCAGCAGGCGCCCTTCGGCGCGGAGTACAACCATCGCCTGCAGATGATCGGGGAGGCGCTGCTGGAATATGTGCGCGACAAGCGCGCCTATCACTACGTGATAGACCGGTTCGGGCGCGTCTACGGCACGGTGCCGGTGGAGCAGGTGGCCAATCATGCGGGACATTCCGTGTGGGCGGACGAACGGTGGCTGTACGTCAACCTGAACGCCAGTTTCATCGGGGTTTCCTTCGAGGCGCAAACCTCGAGCGGCGGTGGCGCGGGCCTCAGCCAGGCGCAGCTCCATGCGGGCCGGGCCCTCACGGACATGCTGCGCTCCCGGTTTCACATCGCCACGCGCAATTGCGTCACCCACGCGCAGGTCTCGATCAACCCGGGCAACATGCGGTTGGGTTACCACACGGACTGGGAGGAGGCTTTTCCATTTGCCGCCATGGGACTGCGCGACAACTACGCGCTGCCGGTCGCGGCGGTGTACCTGTTCGGCTTTGCATACGAGGCAGGCGGGGCGGCCGCGCGAAATGCCTCCCTGCACCGGGCGTTGGCGGCGTCGCAGGCCCACACTCGGGATGCGGCCGC
>JAMCRM010000006.1 GCA_023380575.1 Acidobacteriota bacterium
GGCGGATTGCCAGGAGAAGGACCCCGAGCGCTGCGAACTGTTCCTGGTGGAGGGCGAGTCGGCCGGAGGCACGGCGAAACAGGGGCGCGACCGGCGGTTTCAGGCGATCCTGCCGCTGAAGGGCAAAATCCTGAATGTGGAGAAGGCCCGGTACGACAAGATGCTCGCCCACGACGAAATCCGCACCCTGATCACCGCCCTCGGGACCGGCATCGGCAAGGAGGATTTCGATATCGCCCGGCTGCGCTACGGCAAAGTCATCATCATGACGGATGCCGACGTGGACGGCTCCCATATCCGCACTCTCCTGCTCACCTTCTTCTTCCGCCACATGAACGAGCTGATCATGCGCGGGCGGGTGTTCATCGCCCAGCCGCCGCTGTATCGCATCAAGAAAGGGAAAAGCGAGAAGTACATCAAGGACGAGAAGGAGTTCACGCGCGAGATCATGCGCCGCGCCACGGAGAATCTGGCGGTGGAGGTGGACGGCAGCAGGATCGAAGGGACGGAGTTGCGCACGTTCCTGATGAGCCTGGACGAGTACGAGCAGATGTTCCACAAGCTGGAGCGCCGCCTGCGCGACAGCCGCGCCGTCGAGGCGCTGGCCGACATCGAGCTGAAAGCCGACTACAAGGCCGAGTTCCAGGACCGCGAGAGCATGGACCGCGTGCGCGCCGCGCTCGAAGCCAAGGCAGTGAGCAGCGAATTGCGCCCGGATGAGGAGCATTCGGCGTTCGAGGTGGTCTTCCACGATTCCACCAACGCCGAGCGGTGTGTCAACATCGAATTGGCCACGCTGCCGGAATACCGCAAGTTCCGGGCGCTGGCGCGCCAGGTGGCGCGCTACAACACCCCGCCGTTCGTGGTCGTGCGGGACGCGCACCGCGAATCGCGCAATCACTGGCTGGAGCTGTTGAATTACATCAAGAACGAGGGCAAGAAGGACGCCTCTGTCCAGCGCTACAAGGGCTTGGGGGAGATGAACGCGGAGCAGTTGGCCGAAACCACCATGAGCCCCGAGAAGCGCACCCTGTTGCAGGTGAAGCTGGAGGATGCGGTGGAGAGCGAGGAGATCTTCTCCACCCTGATGGGCGAGGACGTAGAAAGCCGCCGCAAGTTTATCGAGGAGAACGCCCTCGACGTGAAAAACCTGGACGTGTGACCAGCGCCATGCGTTCCGGTAGCGGGCGGAGATTCCCGCCGGCTACCGGACCCGCGCGGAGCTTACCTCTTGCCGTTACGACCGTTTACACGGGTTTCCTTGGCCGCCTTCGCAGTCGAACCTTTGGCCGATTTCCGCGCGTTCTTGCGGGCCAGTTTCTTACGTTTCTGGTCCAGCGCCACAACGAGATCCGCGACGGTGTTTTCTTTCAGGTAGTCGAGGATCGCCTCGTGCAGAGACACCCAGCCATCATGCATGGGGCACTTTTGTTCTTCGGGACACTCGCCGAGACCGCTGATGCACAGGTGATAGGGCTGCAATCCATCGAGCGCATCCACGATGTCGAAGATCCGGATCTTATCGGCGGGCATCCGTAGAGAAAATCCTCCCATGGGCCCCTTACTGGACCGCAACACGCCTTTTCGGGCGAGTTGCTGGAGGATCTTGGCGAGAAAGTGGGAGGGTATGTTTTCCTGCTCGGCCAGTGTTTTGGCCATTACGTACTTACCCTCCTCAGCCTGCGCCAGCGGGATGAGCGCCCGGATGGCGTATTCTGTGGATCGGGAATAAATCATGGGTTTTGTCCACCATGATATCAGAGTATTAACCTCTGAAGTTGGCCCGGCCTTGAAATTGGCGCGCGGGACGCGTACATTTGAAACTTCGGGAGACGAATATCCTATGTCCACGCACAATCCCTGCCGCTGCTGCAACGCGCCGTGCTCCGCCACGGCCATGACCCGCCGGGGCCTGTTCACCGGCGCCGCCGCCATGCTGCCGGCGCTTGCCGCGCGGCCGGCCGGCGCCGAACCGGGCCGGCAACAGCCCATTCTGAAGGCCCTGAAGGTGCAGCCGGTCCTCACCTATGCCACGCCGAAGCGGGTGGCGGCGCGCAGTTGGCGCAGTTGGGGCGCGCTCCAGACCGAGCAGGACGCCGCCCAGGAAAAAGCGCGTATCGAGCGCGAACTGGCGGCACTGCGCGCGCCGGACATCGAGTTTCTGCCAGTGGCCATGGTGAAGACCATCGACGCCGCGGCCAAGGTGTCCGCCGGCAGCCACGACGCCACGCTGGTCTACGCCGCGGGCTGTGACGTGCGGGTGCAGGAGGCGCTGGCGCCGGCTACGAAATGGAACATCATGTTCGTACGCCACCGCTCCGGTCCGGTGTACCTGTGGTACGAGATCGCCCATCCGCGCTTCCTGCGCAAGACGGTGGACCAATACGGCCAGCCGGGAATGGACCATCAGGATGTGGTGGTGGACAGCCCGCAGGAAATCGGCTGGCGCCTGCACGCCCTGGCGGCGCTGAAGAGCACCCTGGGGAAACGCGTGGTGTGCGTGGGCGGCGCCGGGGGTTGGGGCGCGGGCGGCCGCAAAGCCGCTCAGTGCTCAAAGGATATTTTCAAGCTGGACCTGCAGACCGTCGGTTATCCCGACCTCGGCCAGCGCATTCAAAAAGCCCGCGCCAACGGCGCCCTGGTGAAAAAGGCCAACGCCGCCGCCGAAGCCTTCCTCAAACAGCGGGGCGTCTCGCTCCAGACGGACAGGAAATTCGTGCTCAACGCCTTCCTGCTCACGGAGGTGCTGCGCGACATTCTCGATCAGGCGCAGACCGACACCCTGACCATCAACCAGTGCATGGGCACCATCATGGGCGTTTCCGAAACCAGCGCCTGCCTTCCGCTGAGCATCC
>JAMCRM010000007.1 GCA_023380575.1 Acidobacteriota bacterium
CAAAACCGTGGGGGAAGCCGAAGAGATTCCGTTGATCTTCAAAGTAGATGTCGATTCTCGCCCTGCTCAGTAATTATGACCGAGAGAACTGTCTCATCATTATTGGCACGGAGGGGAAAGTCCCAAGCCTGGAAATGACTTTCCGGTAGTCCTCGGGGTAGTCTGAGGCACCTTTTTGAATTTTAAGTGGGAAAGTAGCTAGAGCCGGCTTGGTCGCGGGGTGTTCCCCTAAGATGCCGTATAGCTCAATCCACCAGTGAAATGATCGTCGCCGGTGCGTTTCCTTCCAGGCGGTTGTTCACAAAAATGAAGGCCAGCCGCCGCTCTTCCCGGGAACGGTTCACCAGCACCCGCAGGGCGTCGCGCGCTTCCGGGTTGGGGTCGCGCACCTCGGTGTAGGGCGAAAACGCTTTCACCGCATCCTCGTAGGGCCGGCCGTAGCGCAGCAGCGCGCGGCTCACCACGAAATCCGCCGTCACCGACTCCGGCATCGCCATCTGACGCTGCAACTCCGGCATCCGCGACCACGCGTTAAAGACATGCGCCACACCGTGACGGCGCAGGCACTCGAAATACTCCGGACGCAAATATTCCGGATTGCGGATCTCCACCGAATAGCGGAAACCCGCCGGCAGCGCCGCCAGAAACACATCCAGGCGATCCAGAAACGCGCTCAATTCCGCGAAGCTCTTCCTGGAAAACGTGCCGAACTCGAAGATCAGCACTGCCGTCCTGTCGCGATAGCGCTCGAGAGGCGCCAGAAACATGGTCTTCAGCAACTCCGCATCCAGAAACGCCGGGTTTTCCTCACCGCCGGTTCTGCCATAGCGTGGGTGTGACGGAAAGATTTTGCACGTGATCTGCTCCGGCGCCTTGAAGGCGAACCGGAATCCGGCGGGGACCTGCTCGAAAAGACGGCGCCACATCTCCTCCGAGGGGAACTGGTAAAAGCTGAAATCGCCGCACACCGCCGGAAAGGTCTCCGCGTATTCCTTCAGGCACGTGGCCTCGAACAGTTTCCTTGAAAAGCGCCCCCGCTGCATATACCGTTGCCGGCTGTAGACCTGCCCGAGCCACCCCTCGTACTTCCACGAACTGCCCCCGATGTAGATGCCCTCGGAAGCCAGGCCGGCCAGGGATGCGGCCAGCCGGTCGCGGTCAAACGCAGAAGGCTCGTCGAAAAGTGAGTTCACCAGGCCCATGCCGCCCTGTATCCATACGGGTCCGCGCCGGCTTCGATCACGGCGCCCGGTGCGAGCCGGATCATCACGGGCGCCGCCCCGCTCGGCCAGCGCGAGCGAGTTCCACATGGTGACCGCGCCCGCTCAATTCCGCCGCCACGGCCGCCGGAATGCGCTCATCCAGCAGCAGATCGCCCGCATTCATGGCATGGTTATCGAAGCTGGAAACAAGATGCCGCGTCTGGAATCGCGGCGCCTCGATGGCCGCTTCGGCATCCATGCCGAAATCAATCACGTTCAGGAACAACTGCAGCAGCGCCTGGTCCTGATTGTCTCCTCCCGGCGTGGAAAGCGCCAGGAACGGCCGGCCATCGCGCGTCACCAGCGTCGGACTGAGCGTCACACGCGGGCGTTTGCCGCCCGCCAGTTCGTTTGGATGCCCCGGGACCAAAAGAAAACTCTGCTATCGCGAGGTCAACGCGATGCCCGTATCACCCGCAATCACCGAAGGCAGCCATGCGCCGGACGGCGTGGCGGCGAAAACAATGCCGTCCTTGTCCATCGCATCCACGCAGGTTGTGTCCCGTGCCATCAAGGCATCGTCGATGCGGAGCCGCACCATATCAACCTGCGACGGGTGCGGCGGCGGGTTCTCCCCGATTTTTCCGGGGCGGAATTCCCAGGAAGCCGGCGCGCCGATCAGTTTGCGCCGCTCGGCCGCGTACTCTTTCGAGAGCAGCCGTTCGGCGGGAACCCGCACGAATTTCGGGTCGCCATAATAGGTGTCCCGGTCCGCATAGGCCAGCTTCAGCGCTTCCACCAGGGTGTGAATGTACTCCGCCGAATTCGCCCGCATGCGCGTGAGGTCGTAGGGTTCGAGAAGATTCAGCGTCTCTATAAGCGCCGGCCCCTGGCTCCAGAATCCCGGCTTGTAGACCTGATAGCCGTGAAACGTCCCGCACACCGGTTCCTCGGGGGTAACGCGGAATTCGGCCATGTCTTCGTAGCGCAGCAAGCCCTGATTCTCGCGGCTGAACGCGTCGATGCGGCGCGCGATGTCGCCGCGATAGAAATAGTCGCGCACGGCGTCCAGGGCACGCGCCCGCGTGGCGCCGCCGGCCAGCGACTTCCCTTCAGCATCCACCATGGCCCGCATGGTGCGCGCCAGATCCGGCTGGCGCAGGATCTCCCCGGGCTGCGGCACCCGCCCCTCCGGCAGGAAGACCCGGCGCGAGGATGGCCACATTCTCAGGAATCCCGTGCTGCGCGCGATGGCAGCCGAGCGCGCTTCATCCACCGGCTCTCCGTCCGCCAGTTCCATGGCCGGGGCGATCACCTGCGCCAAAGATTTCGTCCCGTACTCGCGCAACGCGACCAGCGCCGCCTCCACCATTCCCGGCACCAGCGCGGGCATCAGACCCGCGACCGGGATCATGCCTTTCAGTCCGGTCCCCTCCGGCGGCGCCAGGATCTCCCCGGGCGCGAGCGGGCGACGGCGGAAAAGGTCGGCGCTGGCGAGTTTCGGCATGGTGCCCACACCCGCGATGGCGTGCACTTTGCCGTCTCGCGTGCGGATCAGGATGGGCGCTTCGCCGCCGAATCCGAAATGGGAATATTCGGCTACCGACGCCGCCAGCATGGCGGCCACTCCGGCATCTACCGCGTTGCCGCCTTCATGAAACAGGCG
>JAMCRM010000008.1:0-10670 GCA_023380575.1 Acidobacteriota bacterium
AGCCTTGGAGCAGCGCCACCACTAAAGCCCTGGTAGCGGGCCGCTATGAAGACACAGCGCGCACCTCCGGTGTTGCCACGGTGGTGCCCACCGCGGCTTTCCGTTCTTCCAACGCGTATGTCCGTCCCAATGCCGAATATGTCGTCCTGCTCTACGGAGCCGTCTGGGCGGCGCCGCGTCATACGTTTGCCACGGTGCTGGAGCGCCCCTTGGACGGGGTCGGCTCATTCCAGTTCAGTTGGTACGTCTGCGCGGGCGCTTTCGACCAGGCGCGCGCCTTCGCGGATAAGCAGCCCGCTATGCAGGGTGACGTGCTGCCGCGCATGGCGAGTGCGCCCGCTCCGGCCATCCCGACGCATAACCTGGTGGCGGTCCCGGCCGCCTGTCAGGTGACCGAGTACAAGATGCAGCCCAACCAGCCCGAGCAGGCGGTCATTCTCAAGGACCCGGCCGGCGAGCAGACCGTGCTCTTCGATGTCACTCAGGGCGGCGCCATCGTGTCGCACAAATACAAGGGCCAGGAGAGCGTCTGGGGGTACAACGGCGGCGGCCTCCTTCAGATGGCCTTCCACAACGGCATGACCCGCGGCCCCTGGAGCGGCGATTACAACCCCACGCAGGCCGGCGATGGTTCGGCCATGTCGCCAGTGACGGGCATTGCGTGCGAGGGGACTTCGGCGGTTAACATCCTCACCATGATGCTGGATTTCAATCACAACAATGCCTTCTACGACAGGCCGCTGATCGCGGTGTGGGGAGGCCGCGTGAACGACATGGTGCCGCTGAGTTTCTTCTCTCCCTACACGCTGGAAACGCGTGCCCGATGGGTCCCCAACCCCAGCGGCGAGCCCAAGTACTACCTCAAGATGGAGGAGCGCCTGGTGCACATCGCGGACGAGAAGATCGGCAATTTCGGCTTCGATTTCGCTTACTACGCGGATTGGGGACTCGGCATTCAGGCGGTCAGCCCCGCGGAAGGAAAACAGGCCAATTACGTGGCGGGCGGGTTCTACAAGGATGATGCCCACACCGTCGGGATGGCTGTCGGCATGCCCAGCAGCAATTTCCCCGGAAAGAGGGTAGGCGGGGGCGGCACCACTGAGCCGATGTGGCGCAACCACAGCTTCCATCTGGGTGCCACCGATACCGTGGACGGAATCACCTCGAAAGAATTCGTCTGGTACATCATGGCGGGACCGTGGAAGAACGCGGAAGCGTTTGCGAAGAAGTTCTGACCCCTCCACACACAAAAAATGGCTGCCGTCCGAACGACGGCAGCCATTTTTCCTAAGTTGAGATCAACAGCGATTTAGAAGTCCAGCCGCGCACCGATCTGCATGGTACGGTTGCCGTTCGGGTTGCCGGTGATGTACCCGAAATTCGGGCTGGTCAGGCTGGTAACCGGATTGGCCAGGGTCTGGCGGTTAAACGCGTTCAGGAAGTCCGCGCGAAGCTGGGCCGCCCATTTCTCCTTGAAGCGGAAGTACTTCTTCAGGCCCAAGTCTTCGTTGCGCGTCCCCCAGCCGCGGAAATTCGCGTTGCGGATGGCGGAATAGCCCAACGACAACGGTGTCGGGGCGCTGACCATGGAAGTATCGAAGTACTTGTTGGCAGCCGGGTTATTCAGCCGGGTGGCGTAGTCGAAGGTCTGCTTGTCCGGGGTGTACTGGATCTGCCCATCCTTGAGGTTCGGCCGCGGGGTTCCGCCGTTCCAGCCGGTGATGCCGGCTATGCCGCCGAAGGTCAACGGCATACCACTGAAATAGTTGAGCACGCCGGAAACTTCCCAGCCGCCCACTACCCAATCCAGGAACTTGGGCATGCCCTTGCCGAACGCCCGGGTGCGCCCTACGGGTAATTCGTACTGGAAAAAGATCTTGAGCCGGTTCGGAACATCGAAGCTGGCCAAGCCTTTTTCCAGCGACCTGTTGTAGTAGTCGAGCGACCCGCCCTCGGTGTTGTTCAGGCTCTTCGCCCAGACCCAGTCGGCATAGACCGAAAGGCCCTGGTGCAACTGCCGGTTCACCGTCACGTTCAGGGAGTTGTAGTTGGACATCCCTTCGGGAGGCGCGGTAACCCCGATGGTATTGTTGGCGCGAATCTGCGGGTACTGCCGCAGAGCGCTGTTGACCGTACCCACGAAACCCGGGTAAGGATAGGGCACGCCATACCTGGCGGCGTCCGCGGCGTTATTGACGTTTTTCGGCAGATTCGCTCCGTACTGTTGGACGACGGAAACCGGCGTCTGGTTGGGGCGCATGAAACCGCCGCGCAGCTTGGTGGCCTTGTTGCCGATGTAGCCCACATCGAGCAGGATCTTGCCTGGCAACTGCTTCTGGATATTCAAGTTCCACTGCTGGATGTAAGGCGCAGTGCCGTAGCGCGGGTCCACCATGGTGGCACCCCCTACCGTATCCGCGTAGGAGGGATTGCGCGTAGGCGCTACGTAGCGATTCTGGGGGATGCCCTGGTCCCAGTTGAAGATGCCCGTCCATGGGTGGACGGGGTCGGCGGCGAGGTCGAACGTGCCCGCTCCCATGATATCCGGACCGAGGTTAACGTCATCCCCCACGTATGTGACCGTGTAAGCGCCGCGGACCGTGAAGTCCTTCATGGCCTGCCAGGCGAAGCCGATGCGCGGGCCGAAGTTGTTGAAGTCCCGCTTACCGAAGGTCCTGCTGCCGGTGCAGACCGGACAGGTGCCGGCGAATGTATAGGCGCCTTTCAGCCCCAGGTTCAGGTAGGGGTCGGTCACCGTCGGATTCCAACTGGACTGGCGGTCGTGCGCTTCGAAGCTTAGAGGGTTGTAGTCATAGCGCATGCCCAGGTTCAGGGTCAGCCGCGGGGTGACCTTGAAATCGTCCTGGAAGAACGCCGCGTGGTAGAGGTAATGCGGCGTGTTGGGGGCGGCTGGGAAGTTTCCGGCGTGCTCAACTATTTCAGTGGTATGCCGTTGACCTTCGGCGGCATAGCCGGCATCACCGGCTGGAACGGCGGAACCCCGCGAACCGCTGTAGACGTCCCCCAGCAGGAACGACGCAAACGAATAGCCCGTGTACTGCGAATTTGTGGCGACGTTCGGAATGTTGGTGGTGGCGTTGGTGAAGTTCAGGGTCAAACCCGAATTGCTGGCGGCGTAGCGAATGGTCCGGAAGTAATTCTGGTTTTCGTAGCCCGCTTTGAAGAAGTGGCGGCCCTTGGAGAAGCTGATGGTGTCGTTATAGCCCCACAGATAAGCCGAAGCCACGTAGGCATTGAAAGGTATCGGGTAGGCGAGACTGTAGATCGGTCCACCACCCCAATTGAGTTGCGGGAAGTTGTTCAGGCTGACACCCTTCAGCCCGTACGTGGCGGCGCCGTCCGTGCCCGTGTTCATGTCGCCCGGGGGATTGACGTTCTTATTCCAGAAGCCTGCCAAGTGGTTGTAAATGCGGGGGGATATGGTCCAGTCTTCAGAGATGCGCCCGCGCCAGGTGTGCATGTTCTGGTAGAAATCCTGCGCCCACGGGCCACCGTTGGAAGTGTTGTAGTCCCACAGGCCGCCGCTGCGCGGTTCCACCACCGGCCGCTTGTTGAAATCGAAGCCGCCGGAAAGCTTGTGCCTGTCGGAAATGATCTGGTCCAGCTTGACATCGTACTGGGTCTGGCTGAAGTCCGAAATCTGGGCGACGCCTGAATCGCGCAGCGCCGGCCAGTTGGCGTTCTGTTGCAGCGGCACTAATCCGGTTCTGGGGTCCTTATACGTCGGCAGATAGCGCGGCACCCCGACCTTCATAACGTTCTTCGAAACGGTGCTGAAGCGGGATTGCGGGATTTGGTTCCCCACGAACGGGTCGGCTACATAACGGCCGTCGGGTAACATCCGGACGGTCGTGGGATCGTAAATCATCCCTTGGACAATGTCGCGTCCCAGGGCATCCGTGCCGACTTTCTTGTTGTTAAGACCGCTCACGGGGTCTACCATCAGGCGGCTGAAATCGCCTTTCCAGAACTCCTCCAGCGGGTAAGCCCGGTTGGGCGGCCCGTTGCTAAACAGGTGCTGCCTGTACTTCTCATAAGTGAAGTAAAAGAAGGTCTTGTTCTTGCCGTTGTAGATTTTGGGAAGGACCACCGGTCCGCCGAAGCTGAAGGCGTAATTCCACTTACGGTCGGGGTCGCGTGCCCGGCCGAAGTAGTTGTTCACAAAAGTGTTGGCATCCAGAACCTCATTCTTGATAGCGCCGTAGGCCGAGCCGTGGATTTCGTTCGTGCCGGACTTGAACGAATAGCTCAGCACCCCCTGGGCGATGCGGCCATATTCGGCCGTATATCCGGCGGTCAGGACCTGAAACTCGCCAACTGCCTCGAGCGATGGCGAAGACTCCGTGATAATACCACCATTCTGCGCACCACCTGGCGTGCCGTCCAACAGGGTCAACTTGGTGGACGAAGAGTTCATGCCATTGATATAGCTGGTCTGAGGGGTGCCCGAAACTCCGGGGAGCAGGCTGTAGATCCAGCCTTCGATGGTGCGGGCGCGGTCGTTGTCGGTGAACGTATGGGGTACGTTGCGCACCTGTTCGTTCGCCATAGTGGACTGCACGCGAGGTGTCTCGGTCTCCACCCGGGAAAGTTCAGCGGTTACCTGCACGGATTCCGTCACCGCGCCGAGTTCCATGGTGACGTCCACGCGCAGTACCTGGCCCATCTCCAGCGCGATATTGCTGCGTTCGAGTTTCTTGAACCCAGAAGCCTCAAATTCGATCTTATAGGCGCCGATCGGTAGGTTCGGGACATTGTAGGTGCCCGTCTCTGTGGTAGTTGCCTTAAACACGGAGTTGGTTGCCGTGTTCGTAATGGTTAGCTGTGTATTTGGAACCACCGCGCCGGTGGAATCCGTTACGATCCCGGTGAGCGTGCCGCGGTCGCGCTGCCCGAAGCACATACTCGTAAACACGAGTAGTGCCAGAATCAGCCAAAGCGTTGGCTTCAAGACAAAAGCCTCCTTAAGACCTTTAATACTGACTGGGGTGGAATTGTATCACATTCGGGAAGGCGGCACAAAAAAAAAGTGGCTGCCCCCCGAATGGCGGCAGCCACTCAATAATTGGCAAGCGGAGTGGCAGTATCAGCGGCCATTTATTACAAATTTGACATTATCCACGTGGCTGCCAACCCTGAGGTGGGCATCCGCGGCGCTGGTGATGGGACGCCCGTTCACCTTCAGGTTCTCGATGCGAATGTCGCGAACGTCGTGCTCGGCGTCGAGACCCGTGAAAGATGAAGGCATCGTCGGCTTGCCGGTTACCGAAACATCCCTAAATAGAACGTTGCGCACCGTGCCCCGCTTTGTATCCCGTGACCACATGGTTTTGTTGATGATAATCACGAACAGGTCCGGCACGTACCCGTCCTTGGGATTGTATTTCTCGTCGCGCGTCTTCTGAATGAGCGGCTCCAGATTGACATCGTCCACCTCCACGCGGATATTTTCAAAGCGGATGTCATGCACTGCCGCCCGGTCGCCGTGCTGGATGTCCATGGCGATGTGGGTGGTCCGGATGATATCGATATCGCGGAACTCCACGTCCGTGATTTCCGGAGCTACCGTTTCAGCCCCGAGTTCCAGAGCGCGTCCCCAGTCGCACCAGATCACCAGCCCGCTGGCGCGCACGTTGCGCACCGGCCGGTCCTCGAAACTGTCGCGGCGGGACCGCAGGCCCTTTATCACGATGCTGTCGTCGAAGGAGCGTACAAAGGAATCTCGAATGGTGACGTTCTGGCTATTGCAGATATCGATGCCGTCGGCGTTGTAGCGCCACAGCCCCACCAGTTTGACGCGCGAGATGTCCAGGTCACGGCAACCGAAGGCGCTCAGACACCACACATCAGGGTCCCGCAGGATGACGCCTTCCACCTTCACGCCTGAGCTATCCGCCAACCGGATACACCCGCCCCCCTTGCCGCGTTCGAACTCACTGGTGTCGATGATGCCGCGGCCGAGAATGCGCACATTCGAAACGCCGCGGCCGTCGATGGCCGCATATACCACGGCGCCTCCGGCAATATAGACGGTCTGGCCGCTTTTCAGGCTGATCTTTCCCGGCCGGTGGACGCCCGGGCCGAAATAGAGCACGTTGGCATCGCTCGCCTTGAAAATTTCGGTTTCCGGCGGGTCGGCGAACAGGTGCAGGGCGTGATGGGTGCCGTCGAGTTCCAGCGTCAGTTGCCCGGGCCTATCCAGCCGGAAGCGGATGCGGCGCCCGCTGACCGAAGGTTTAATGCGCCGCGAGGAGGGCCGCACCGCCACCGAGCGAAACGGCCGCTGGGAGACCACCTCCACCGTGACCGGGCCGGACATGCCCCAATAGGCGAAACCAGCCATTTCTGTCTGATCCATGGGCCTCTGATAGCCCGGCCAGACCTGGTCGAAGGGCATGGCGGAAACGCGCGCGGAGTAGACCGGCACGGACTTTCCATCCACCCTGACCGTGTAGTCCTCATAGAGCTTTTCGCCTGCCGGGGCCGGCCACACGGTCACGGCATCCTTACCGGGGCACGGGCCGAAAGCGGCAGTGAGCAGCAATGCGGCAAAGGCAGTGTTCCTGAGCATAGCCATAGCGGCGCCAGTATATCACCACTCGGCATATGTTAAATTTGCCCTAGGTCATCCTATGAAAATGCCCTTTTTTCGGAAGCTTCTTCCCGGCGGCGTTGCCGTTGCGTTCCTTGGCCTCTGCGCGGCTGCTCCCACCCCGCGCGGCTTGAGCGCCGGAGCGCCACGCTGCGAATACCTGGTCAATCCGGTGGGCATCGAAGCGGCGCAACCGCGCCTCAGTTGGCTGCCGGAATCCGGCGAACGCGGCCAGAAACAGACTGCTTATCGCATTCTGGTGGCTTCCAATGAGAAGACGCTCGGCGCCGGCCGCGGCGACCTGTGGGACAGCGGCAAAGTATCGAGCGCCGAGACCGTCAATATTGTGTATGCGGGCAAGCCCCTGCGCTCGGGCCAGCGCTGCTACTGGAAGGTGCGGGTGTGGGACCGGGCCGGCAGGCCGTCCGCCTGGAGTGCGGTGGTGAACTGGTCCATGGCCCTGCTTCACGATGAGGACTGGAAGGCCCAGTGGATCAGCTATAAGGACAACTCGCCGCTGCACACCAGCCGGCAGCAGCTTTATCTGCCTCCCGCCCACATGTACCGCAAAGACGTCGCGCTCGCCAAAGGCGTGCGGCGCGCCGTCTTGTATGCCTCCGCGCTGGGCATTTTCGACGCCTATATCAACGGCAAGCGGGTGGCCGATGCCATGTTCTCGCCGGGCTGGTCCGACTACCGGCGCCGGGCCTACTATCGCGCCTGGGACGTGACAGCGCTGCTCAACCGAGGCCAGAACGCGCTGGGCGCCGTAGTGGCCGACGGCTGGTATAGCGGCTACGTGGGGTTCGGGTTGCTGGTGGGATACGGCCCCAATAAGGTCGGCCGTTACTTCTACGGCAAGACCCCCGCTTTCCTGGCCCAACTCGAAATCGAGAACACGGATGGCTCGGTGGAGCGCGTGGTGACCGATGCCTCCTGGAAAGTGGCCGCCGCCCCCAACCGGGAAGCCGACATCCTTATGGGGGAGACCTACGACGCGCGCCTGGAACAGCCGGGCTGGGATCAGCCCCGGTTCAACGCCGCTTCCTGGCAGCCGGCCATTCGCGCCGAAGATAACGGCAGCACGAAGGCTATCTTCTCCGATATGGCGGGAAAGCGCGAGGTGGAGTTGGGGTTCGTCAAGCCCGGACGCATGCAGGCCTACCCCGGCGTGCCGGTGCGGCCCATTCAGGAGATGCATCCCAAGCGCATTCTGGAACCGGCCCCTGGCAAGTATGTGTTCGACTTCGGGCAGAATTTCTCGGGCGTGGCGCGCCTTAGCGTGAAGGGGCCGGCGGGGACCACGGTGCGGATCCGTTACGGGGAAATGACCTATCCGGACGGCCGGCTCATGACGGAGAACCTGCGCCGGGCGCGCGCCACCGACACCTACATCCTGCGCGGCGACGCCGCCGGTGAGACCTGGACGCCGCGCTTCACTTATCACGGATTCCAGTACGTGGAACTCAGCGGCTATCCCGGCAAGCCGAACCTCGATGCCGTGACGGGTATCGTGGTCCATTCCGATACCCCGCTGGACAGTAAATTCGAAGCGTCGGACCCCATAGTGAACCGCCTTTTCCAGAACATCGTGTGGACGCAGGTATCCAACTTCGTCGAACTTCCCACGGACTGCCCGCAGCGCGACGAGCGCCTGGGCTGGAACGGAGACGCCCAGATCTACGCCGCCACCGCCGCCTATAACGCCGATACGGCGGCGTTTTACACCAAGTGGCTGGACGACCTGGAGGAGTCCCAGAAAGAAAACGGAGCCTTCCCCGACTACGCGCCCTACCCCATGCAGCACGGCGGTAAATACGCCTATTCCGCGGCCTGGATGGATGCCGGTGTCATAGTGCCCTACGCGGTGTACAAGGCCTACGGCGATACGCGCGTGCTGGAGCGCCACTGGGGGGCCATGACCCGCTTCATGAACTTCCGGCGCGAAATGAGCCCGGATTATCGCGGCTCCACGAAGGCCAATGCCTTGGGCGACTGGCTGGCTATCGGCAGTTCCACCCCCATCGTGTATGTTGACGTGATTTACCAGGCCTACAGTACGCGCCTGATGGCGGAAATGGCGGACGTGTTGGGCAAGACGCGGGAAGCCGCGGCTTACCGCGAGCGCTACGGCAAAATCCGCGAGGTGTTCGACGCCGATTACCTCAACCCGGACGGCAGTCTGAAAGTCGAAACGCAATCCGCCTACGTGATGGCGCTGGCGCAGAACCTGATTCCGGAGACGCTGCGCCAGAAGACCGCCGATCACCTGGCCAAAATGATCGCGGACAACGGCTACCGCATGACCACCGGCTTCCTGGGTACTTATCCGCTGCTGCCGGTGCTGTCGGCGACGGGCCATCACGACTTGGCCGTGCGGCTGTTCCAGAGCCGGGAGTTCCCATCGTGGGGATATGAAGTCGCCAACGGCGCGACGACGATCTGGGAACGGTGGAACGGCTACACGAAGGAGAAGGGCTTTTATTCGCCTGCGATGAACTCCTATAGCCATTACTCGTTCGGCGCGGTGTGCGAGTGGATGTTCCGCAGGCTGGCGGGCATCGAAACGGACGGGGCGGGGTTCCGGCAAATTACCATTGAGCCGGGTCCTCCCAGCCCGGGCAGCAATCCGGACCACAAGCCCATTGACTGGGTCAACGCCGAGTACCGCTCCGTTCGCGGCAACATCATCTCGAAATGGAAGCAGGGAAACGGCAGTTTTGACCTGGAAGTGACCATTCCGGCGAACACGAGCGCAACTGTGAAGCTCCCGGCGCGCGACGCCGCCGGCATCCGGGAGAGCGGCAACCCGCTGGCTAAAGCGACTGGGGTAAAACTGCAGAAGATGGAGAACGGCCGTGCCTGGCTCTCGGTCGAATCAGGAAGTTATCACTTCACCGGTGCAATCTAAGGAAGTGGGGCAGGGACTGCCTTGCCCCACTCTTCTCATCTATTGCCTGCTCATCCTGGCCGTAGCCTCGGCGCTGCGGATTCCAAACCTGGCCGGCCGGCCCATGCATGCCGATGAAGCTATCCTGGCGGATAAGTTCGGCGGACTATTAGAGAAGGGTAGTTACGACTATGATCCGCGCGACTATCACGGCCCGGTCCTGGCGTATCTTACCCTGATGCCGGCATGGCTTGCGGGCGCGCACCGGTACGCGGATCTTAGCGAGATCACGCTGCGGATCGTGCCCGCGCTCTGCGGCATTGCGCTCGTATTTCTACCGCTGCTTCTGCGGCGCGCCATTGGCCTCGCTCCGGCGATCGCCGCCGCTGGTTTGACCGCTGTCTCTCCGGCCATGGTTTACTACAGCCGGGATTACATCCCCGAGATGCCGCTCACGCTACTTACCTTCTTGACCATAGCTTTGGGTTGGCGTTATGCGGTTACCGAAAGGGCCGGCTGGGCAGTGGCGGCAGGCGCTTCCCTGGGTTTGATGTTCGCCACCAAAGAGACCGGCGCCATTGCCGCGGTTTGCATGCTGGCCGGGCTTGCCGCCACCGTGAAGGTCCGGCCGCGGAAACCTTGGCACATCGCCGCGGGACTCGCGATGGCACTATTGTCCGTATTCCTGATACTCGGGCACGCGGGGCCGTGGGAGGCCCTCCGCGGTTATACCGAAAGGGCCCAATCGCCCATCCACCGGCACCCCTGGTTCTATTATCTCGAAACGCTCTCGTGGACCGAGGCGCCCATTCTCCTGCTCGCGGTCGTGGGCATCCCGATGGCCTGGAAGCGCGGCGGCGTGGCGCGGTTTCTGGCTGTGTACGGCGCAGCCATGGTGCTGGCCTATTCGCTGATTCCCTACAAGACGCCCTGGTGCGTGCTGGGCTTCCTCGACGCGCTCATCCTGCTTGCGGGCATAGGCCTGGTCTTTGCCCTCGAGAAGCGGCGGGTAATCCTGATCCTGGCGGTTGCGGGCGCCGCGCATCTTGCTTTTTATGCCTGGAGAGATTCATTTCCTTACTCTTCCGATCCGGCGAACCCGTATGTGTATGCGCAGACCGGCCGCGACGTTTACGCCATCCGGGACCGCCTGGAAGCGCTGGCGCG
>JAMCRM010000008.1:10680-11021 GCA_023380575.1 Acidobacteriota bacterium
ATCCACCCGGAGGGATACAATATGGCGATTCAGGTGATCAGCACGAAGAACCTGTGGCCGCTGCCCTGGTACTTCCGCCCGTTTCCGCACGTCGAATGGTGGCTACGCCTGGGGCGGGGATTCCATGCCGCGGACGCAATCCTGGTGACGCCCGAGATGGAACCCGCCCTCGTCCATGAGTTATATGAAGTGCCGCCGCCGGGTTATCGCGAGTTATACCGCTCCATGTTCGACCGGCGCATCGAATTACGGCCGGGCGTCGAAGTACGCGGCTATCTCAGCGGCAAACTGGCCGAGTGAGCCGGCGTGGAATGGCCGCGCATTGACTTGTTGCGCTGCCA
>JAMCRM010000009.1 GCA_023380575.1 Acidobacteriota bacterium
GCTTTCCTGTTGTAGACTTCTTCATGCGGTGGTTCTCCTCTCTGATCAATTGGTTGTGTCGTAACTCCCAATTAAATCAGAACGAGGCCACCGCTTAAAAAATGTGCGAAAGAAATTTTACGTTATCAAGTACAAATGTCTTATAATGAACTTTGCGATTATGCTACGAATGTCAGCCAAACAATATGGGGGCTTTTTTTCGTGCTGAAAAAAGATATCGCCAAAGCACCGATCTTAAATGAAGAAGTTGATTTAAAACAAATTTCAGATTTGATTATCGCTGCTCATGATGCAACATTTTTCGAAGTAATTACAGATGATAAATATATTTTAAATCGGCTTGAAGGTAAGTTCGAACAAACGAGCTTCGCAACTTTCTCCGCCGAAAAGAAACTGGTCTATAAGAATGAATCATTCCAGGCGGTATGAGAGCAATCGTCCTATATCGACTCCTCCCGTAATGCAACTCTTAATCCTGACAATGAGCCGCTTGGGGTTGATTCGCTGTCATTAACACCCTAGATAGCATTTTTTCATGCCCGGCTGGCTGGGCAGGCCTTCCGGTCCGGGAATAATTTCCGATAATGGAAAAGCGGAAAGTACGGCGAAAAACGACGCTCCCAGAGGTGCACAGTGATTATCGGAATCCCATCCGAGGTTGAGATCGACGAATACCGCGTGGCGCTGACGCCTGCCGGGATGCGTGAGCTGGTGGCGGCCGGGCACAAGGTACTGATCCAGAAGGGCGCGGGCGATGGCAGCAAACTTCCCGACGAAGCTTATGCCGGTCAGGGGGGAGTCATCGTCGACACGACCGGGGAGCTGTTCGATCAGGCCGATCTGATCGTCAAGGTGAAGGATCCCTCACCGGAAGAGGTCGGGCTGCTGAAGTCCAAGCAGACCATTTTCTCCTTTCTGCACCTGGCGCCCCAGCCGGAACTGGCCCAGAAGCTGATGGACAGCGGCGCCAACTGCATCGCCTACGAGACAGTCGAGATGGCGGACGGCAGCCTGCCGCTGCTCACGCCGATGAGCGAGATCGCCGGCCGCATGGCGGCGCAGGTGGGAGCGTACTTCCTGGAGAAGATGATCGGCGGCCGCGGCATCCTGCTGGGGGGCGTCGCCGGCGTGCCGCCGGCCAAGGTGGTCGTTCTCGGCGCCGGCATCGTCGGCTCCAACGCGGCCAAGATCGCTGCGGGCATGCTCGCCAACGTGGTGGTGCTGGACAAGAATCTCGATCACCTGCGCTCGCTGCACAGTTACATCTCGGGCAGGCTGACAACAGTGATGTCCACGGCGCTGGCGATTGAAGAACATGTCTCCACCGCCGACCTGGTCATCGGCGCCGTGCTCAATCCCGGTGCGCGCGCCCCCAAGCTGGTGACCGAAAAGATGGTCGAAGAGATGGTCGCGCAGTCAGTGATCGTCGACGTATCCATCGACCAAGGTGGTTGTTCAGAAACGTCTCACATGACAACTCATTCGCAGCCGACCTATCTGGTACATGATGTCACTCACTACTGCGTCGGCAACATTCCCGGCGCCGTGCCGATCACTTCCACTTACGCGCTCACGAACGCCACGCTGCCATATATCCTGGAGCTGGCCAACCTGGGCGTGAACACGGCGGTCAGGCAGAACACGGCGCTGGCGGGCGGCGTCAACGTCATGGAGGGCAAGATCACCAACGTGGCCGTGGCCGAGGCGATCGGCAGCCCTTATTATCCGCTTTCGAGCGTCATCCCCTACAGCATGAACCCTGGCGCCGAGTTTGGCGTGCCGGGCGTCTCTTTTTAGGCCGGTCACGGCCGCCCTGCCTGCCGGCATGCCCGCGCGTTAAAGGAATATCCCGCACTTCACCCGAATGTCTGTTTTGTGAATGAAAGCAATGACAGGCTTGTGGATGAGTACCTCTCGTATCTGCAGTTCGAGCGCGGCCTGGCTGATAATACCATCGCTTCTTACCGCCGCGACCTCCGTCAGTACGGCGGGTTTCTGCGGGAACGCGGTTTTTCCGCCGGCCACGTCGAACAGGGCCAGATCCGTGACTACCTGGACACGCTCATCGGTGGCGAGAGCCCGCCGGCCCGGGCGACGCTGGCGCGCAAGGTCAGCGTCGTGCGCAGCTTTCACCGTTTCCTCGATCGCGAGGGGCTGGCCCGCGGCAACCCCGCCAGCGGCATCCCTTTACCCCGGCGGGGAAGAAGGCTGCCGACGGTGCTTAACCTGGGTGAAACCCGGCAGTTGCTGGCGCAGCCGGGCGGCGGCGCCCCCGCGGCGCTTCGGGACGCGGCCATGCTGGAGCTGCTGTACGGCGCCGGTTTGCGCGTTTCGGAACTGATCGGTCTGCGCACGGGCGACGTCGACCTGGAGGGCGGCTTCGTCAGATGTGTGGGCAAAGGCTCCAAGGAGCGCGTGGTTCCCGTAGGTGAGCCGGCGCTGGCGGCGGTGGGCCGCTATGTGGCGCGGGGCCGCCCGCTAATGGGGAAATCTGTCAAAAGCGACCACCTGTTCCTGAACCGCTTCGGCCGGGGCCTCACGCGCCAGAGCATCCACCGCCTGCTGGCGTCATACGCCCGTAAGGCCGGCCTGAAAAAAACGGTGAGTCCGCACGTGCTGCGTCACAGTTTCGCCACGCACCTGCTGGCGGGAGGCGCCGACCTGCGCAGTGTGCAGGAGATGCTGGGCCACGCTGACATATCCACCACCGAGATCTACACGCATCTGAGTCAGCAGAAGCTGAAGGATATTTACTACCAGAGCCACCCGCGGGCGAAACGCTAGCGCCGGGGCGGGAGGAGACAGATGTCGAAGTTCAATCCGTTGTGGGCGCTAAACCGCCGCAATCGCCGGCTCAGCCGCCCGAAGCTGCGCTGCCTGCTGATCACGCTCGACGGCGTCGGCGCCGGCGCGCAGCCGGACGCGGATGAGTTTGGCGACGCGGGCGCCGATACACTTGGCCATGTCGCGGCGGCCGCCGGCGGGCTGAGGCTGCCAAACCTGGGGGCGCTGGGCCTGGGGAATATCCTGCCGCTGAAAGGGGTGGCGCCGGTGCCCCGGCCGCAGGCGCTGTTCGGCAAGCTCAGGGAACGTTCGCGCGGGAAGGACACCACCGCCGGGCATTGGGAGCTCATGGGCGTGGTCACCGGCAAGCCGTTTCCGGTCTATCCCCAGGGATTTCCGCCGGAGGTGATCGCCGAGTTCGAGCGCCGCACCGGCCGGCAGGTGCTGGGCAACCGGCCGGCTTCCGGCACGGAGATCATCGCTGAGCTGGGCGAGGAGCAGCGGCGTAGCGGCAGGCTGATCGTCTACACCTCAGCCGACAGTGTCTTTCAGATCGCCGCCCACGAAGGGGCTGTGCCGGTCGAACAGCTGTACGAATACTGCCGCATCGCCCGCGAGCTGCTGCGGGGGGAACACGCCGTCGCCCGGGTCATCGCCCGTCCTTTCGCCGGCGAGCCCGGCGCTTTCACTCGCACGCCCCGGCGGAAGGATTTTTCCCTGGTGCCGCCCCGGACCTATCTCAACCTGCTGGCGGAGATCGGCGTGCCGATCCACGGAGTCGGCAAGATCTACCAGATCTATGCCGGCTCGGGAGTGAAATACGAGCATAAGACCACTGATAATGAAGATGGTTTAAAGCAGACCGCGGATTTGATGCGCGGGCTGGACGAAGGCCTGGTGTTTACCAACCTGGTGGATTTTGACATGCAGTGGGGCCATCGCAACGACGCTGCCGGATTCGCCGCCGGTCTTCAGCGGGTCGATGCCGCGATCCCGGGCCTGATCGCTGCTTGCCGCCCCGGCGACCTGTTTATCATCACGGCGGATCACGGCTGCGATCCACTGGCGCCCGGCACAGATCATACGCGTGAATTCGTGCCGCTGCTGGCGCGGCTGGGCGCCGACGTGTTCACCCCGGGCGGGTCGCTGTTCGAAGCCGCGCCGGCGGGGGAGGAAGGGAGCCGAAGGCCCGCGAGGCAGCCGCGGGACGAACCCTACCTGGGGGAGTTCGCCGACGTGGGCGCCACGGTCTACCGCTTTTTCACCGGGATGGGTTTTCAGCACGCGCAGGCGCTGAGCATGCCGGGACGTCCGTTCCTGGTCCCGGTCAGGTGAGGCTCCGGCGCTAGGCCCAGGGTGGCGCCTGGCCGGGCGGCGCGCAGCGGGTGTAGACAAACAGGGCGCTGGCGCTGCTGCCGTCGTCGGTGCGGGCCGTGACCTTGGTGGAGTTCTTGGAAAAATAAGGTGCGATGTCAACTGGATACACCGGCGGCGAGACCGTAACGTAGGCCTGCCCCTGCGCGTCGGTGACGTCGCTGCTCGCCGTAAGGAAGAATTCAGTCATAACCGGGTTCGAAAGCGACCATTTCACATGCCTGCCGGCCAGGGGATTTCCGTCAGCGCCGGTCAGCGTCACCACGAATCTGCGCGTGCCGTAATCCTGCTCCGCTGGCAGCGGCAGTCCGCTGAGTTCGGGAACCGGCCCGGGCGGACAGCCCTGATCGGCAAGCGCGTAAGCGGACTGGATGTTGAGCTGTGGCGCCGCGACCGGCGCACTCTCCAGGCAAGTCGCCTTCAGGTTGCTGACAAACGTGTTTATCCCGGGGGGCACCTGGTAACGGACCTGGAGACTTCCCGGAGATGATCGCGAGACGGTGCCGAGCTCGAGCGGCATCGGCGTAAGGGTCCGGACGCCGCTGCCGGCCTGGACCGCATCCACGCGCAGCAAACAGCGCGTGCAGGTATCCTGACTGACCGTCTGCTCGACGGTGAGAACGCGGTCACTGTAATCGGCGAAGCTCGACCAGCGGGCGGAAGCCGCCTGCTGGCTCAGATGGGGGTCGCACGCCGCCGCGTAGGCCGCCGATGCCGGCGCCGCCGCCAGCAGCAAAGTGACGGCGGCCAGCAGCAGTACACCCGCGCCATTTATTCGGCGAAAACGCCCACCTCTGGTCATACGGTCATTCCTTCATTCTCGAATCAAAAAAACCAAAGCCGACCCAGCATGCCCTAAAAAGACAGCCAGACCGGCTTTCCCAAATACTTAGCCCCCGTTACTCCAGCATCCCCTAACAGAAAGTCCCGCTGCCGGGCGAGCCCGGCGAGGCTATTTCCCGTCCGCTGTAACGGACCGGAAAGGATGGCGCCCGGCTCCAGCCGGGCCGGCCGAAGCCGGCATCCATCGCTATCCGTGCATGGAATGATATCACAATGTTTAATAGCAGTCTACGTTTTTTCTGAACTTTCCTTGGGGTGCTGCCGGGCGCCCGGGTTTGAGATCGGCCTAAAAAGCTGCGCGCACGCGGCCTGCTCCAGGCTGCGTCTTTCCAAACCGGTAGCAATTTGTTAGCTTAAAGCCCGACATTCCCGAGAAAGGAACGGCAATCGGCCTGAAGATATCCGCCGCGGCGCTCGGTCCGCTGCAGGCAAACTGCTATTTGATACATGACGAATCCAGCGGCGCGGGGGTCGTGGTCGATCCCGGCGGTGATAGCGCCGCGATCGGGCGCATGGCCGCCGAAGCCGGCAGCCGCGTCGATGCCATCCTGATCACCCACGGCCACGCCGACCACCTGGGCGCCACCGCGGAGCTGGCCGCCGCCACCGGCGCCGGGATCTGCGGTAGCGGCGAAGTGGCGATGGTGCTGGGCGACCCCGACCGCTACGAGCTCTTCCCCGGGATGCCGAAGGTGACGCCGGCGGCAGTCGGGCGGCTGCTGGAGGGCGACACGACGTTCACGGCCGGCGGCATCGAGGTGCGGGCGGTCGCCACGCCGGGACACTCACCCGGTTCGATCACGTACCATATCGCCGGCGGGCTGTTTTGCGGCGACCTGCTCTTTCACGGCTCCGTCGGCCGCACGGATCTGCCGGGCGGATCTTTCGAACAGCTGGCCGCCTCGGTGAAGAAGCTCATGCTGATGTTCCCGCCGCGGACACCTGTTTATCCCGGTCACGGGAACGCGACGACGCTGGTTCAGGAGAAGGAGAACAACCCCTTCCTGACCGACCTGGACTGGTAATTGCAGGCGCCCAAGGGAACATATGACATCCTGCCGGCAGATCAGCCGCTGCGGGAAAGGGTGCTGGGAGAGGCGCGCCGCATATTCGCCTCTGCCGGCTACGGCCGCATCAGCACGCCGACCTTTGAGGATACTTCACTCTTCGAGCGCGGTGTGGGCTCGTCTTCCGACATCGTCCGCAAGGAGATGTATACCTTCCAGGACAAGGGCGGGCGCAGCCTGACGCTCAAGCCGGAGGGGACGGCGCCCGTGGTGCGGGCCTATGTCCAGCACGGGATGCACAAGCTGCCGCAGCCGGTCAAACTCTGGTATCACGAGCGGATGTTCCGTTTCGAGCGGCCGCAGGCCGGCCGCTTCCGCGAACATTACCAGCTGGGCGCCGAAGCGATCGGCTCGGCCGATCCGGCGCTCGACGCCGAGCTGATCATGATGATGTCCGGGATCTACGAGGCGCTCGGGGTGCCGGACGTGGCGCTGCGGCTGAGCAGCATGGGCGACGCCGGCTGCCGCCCGGCTTACGTGGAAAGGCTGAGCGCGTTCCTGCACCAGTCATCCGGCGAGCTCTGCGGAGACTGCCGCGAGCGGGCGCTTCTCAACCCGTTGCGCGTCTTTGACTGCAAGAACGAATCGTGCGAGGCCATCCTCGCGGATGCGCCGAAACTGATTGACAACCTTTGTGATGGATGCCAGCAGCATTTTGACAGTGTCACCGGCCTGCTGGACATGTTCGGCCGCTCCTACCGCCTCGACGGCACGCTGGTGCGCGGTTTCGATTATTACACGCGCACGACCTTCGAGTATGAGTGCGCGCGACTGGGAGCGCAGAAAGGCATCGGCGGCGGCGGCCGCTATGACAACCTGGTGTCGGAGCTCGGCGGGCCGGCGACGCCGGCGGCTGGTTTCGGCACCGGCATGGAACGCATCGTGCTAGCGCTGGAATCAGCGGGCGTCAGCGCCGCTCCGGCGACCATCGAAGTATTCGTGATGATACTGGGGGACGCCGCCCGCGCCGCGGGCAGCCAGCAGCTGCACCGGCTGCGCGGCCTCGGCATCGCCGCCGAAACCGACTACGCCGGCCGGTCGCCCAAAGGACAGATGAAACAGGCCAACCGGCTCGGGGCGCGCTACGCGGTCATCATCGGGGATGAAGAGCTGGCCGCGGGCGCCGCCACGGTCAGGGACATGCAGCTGGGGGAGCAGGAAAGTGTCGCCTTTGACGGCCTGGCCCGGCATGTCGCCGGCCGGCTCGGCGGCAACCGCGGCGGGACTGCCTGGGCATAATCGAATCACCGCGCGTGAGACTGTATACTTGGACGGGGCGCCGCCGGCCAAAGCGGAACAGGCTTGCGCGGCCGCGATGCGGGCGGCGGCAGGCATCCAGGGAATCGAGCCAGGGATTTGCATGAGAACACATTATTGCGGCAGGTTAACCAAAACAGACAGCGGCACCGCGGTCAGACTCTGCGGCTGGGTCCACCGGCGGCGTGACCACGGCGGCCTGATCTTCATCGATCTCCGGGACATCAGCGGCCTGGTGCAGATCGTGTTCGATCCGGAGCGGTCCGGAGACGTGCACCAGACCGGGCATTCCCTGCGGCCGGAGGACGTGGTCGCGGTTGAAGGCACCGTGGCGCCGCGTTCGGAGGAAACGGTCAATCCCGACCTTCCCACGGGCGCGGTTGAGGTCAATGTCACTGGTGTGGAGATCCTCAACCGCTCCGAGACACCGCCCTTCAGCATCGACGAGCATATCGATGTCGATGAGGCGCTCAGGCTCAAATACCGCTACATCGACTTGCGCCGCGAAGAGATGCTGGGCAACCTGCTGCTGCGGCACCGGGTGGCCGGGACCGTGCGCCGCTACCTCGACGGCAATGATTTTGTCGAGGTGGAGACCCCGGTGCTGACAAAGAGCACGCCGGAGGGGGCCCGCGATTTCCTGGTGCCGGCCCGCCTGCAGCCGCACAAGTTCTACGCCCTGCCGCAGTCGCCGCAGCTGTTCAAGCAGTTACTGATGGTGTCGGGCATGGACCGCTACTATCAGTTCGCGCACGCGTTTCGCGATGAGGATCTGCGAGCCGACCGTCAGCCGGAGCATACCCAGGTCGACATGGAGATGTCGTTCATGACCGAAGCGGAGATCATGGGCCTGCTGGAGGAGCTGATGGCTGATCTCTTCGCCAGGGTGCTGGATACGCAGCTGGTGCGTCCCTTCCCGCGCATGACCTACGAAGAGGCAATCCTCCAATACGGCTCCGACAAGCCCGACATGCGCTTCGACCTGCCCATCGTTGATGTCTCCGGCACCTTTGCCGGCACGGAGTTCGCCGTCTTTGCCCGGGCGCTGGAGAACGGCGGCGTCATCAGGGCGCTCAGGGCTCCCGGGGGCGCGGCATTCTCCCGGCGGCAGGTCGACGAGCTGACTGACTTTGCCATCAGGGAAGGCGCCAGGGGCCTTGCCTATCTTTACCTGCGCGAGGGGATGCAGGTGACGTCGCCGATCGCCAAGTTCCTGGCGCCGGACGAGATCAGCGCGGTGATCGAGTCCACCGGCTCCGTCGAGGGCGACCTGATCCTGTTCGTGGCCGACCTGCCGGTGGTGGCGGCGCCGGTGCTGGGGGCGCTGCGCACGCGGCTGGCCCGCGAGCTGAAGCTGGCCGGCGAGGGCTGGAGCTTTCTCTGGGTCACCGGCTTCCCCATGTTCAAACTGGATGAAAACAGCGGCCAGATCGTGGCGGAGCATCATCCCTTCACGCTGCCCACGGCCGAAACCCTTGGTTTTCTCGATGACGACCCGCTGAAGGTGCGCGGCAGCCTTTACGACCTGGTGCTGAACGGCGTCGAGATCGCCAGCGGCGGACTGCGGATCCATATGCCGGATCTGCAGCGGCGCATCCTGCGCATCCTGGGGCATGAGGACCATCAGATGGAGGCGGATTTCGGTTTCCTGCTGGAGGCGCTGAAATACGGCGCTCCGCCGCACGGTGGTCTGGCCTTCGGGCTGGACCGTCTGGTGATGCTGATGGCAGGGCTGAACACCATCCGGGATGTGATCGCCTTTCCCAAGACGCAAAGCGGCGGCTGTCCGCTCACGGGAGCGCCCGCCGCGGTGAGCCCGGCGCAGCTGAAGGAGCTCAGGCTCCGCCAGGGTTAAGGCGCGGCCGGCTGAAGGGGCTCGAGCTCCGTCAGAGCCGGGTTTCATCCCATTGGATGATTTGCGCACACAGACCGATACTGATATACAGGGTCGCAGCGGGATGACGTGAGCTCCGCCAAGGGGGCAATCTGGTGGCGCCGGGCCCCGGAGGGAAACAGGGTTTTTTCACCTGTTGCCGAAAAAGATTTCCGCGTGGTAATATTGTGTTGCTCGACCTTGTGCGTGATCTGTAACTTTATTGAGCCAACACATTGTATACGGGAGCTTTGTCTTCTCCCGCTATCTGAGGGTAGCTGGGGAGCGGGCACCCACCTGCTGGAGCAGGTTCAATAAACAAGCGGACACGGCAAGGTGGAGCTTTATTTTGAGGAAAGGCATAAATGAGCAGATTCCTTAGGATTTCAGCCACGATGCTGTTGCTAGCGGTCGTGGCTGTTGTATTTTCGGCCTGCGGCGGCAGCGACCAGCAAAGCGCGGCTCCGGCGGCGCCGAGCGCCACCAGCACCTCCAAGGCGGCAATCTCTACCAACAAGCCCGAGTCGCTGATCGGCACCGTGATCTCGCCCACCGATGAGTCTCCGAAAGACTTCCGTTCATCCCTGGCAAGCAACCGGCCCGTGGTAGTTCTCTTCTACATGACAGGTACGACCGATGACAACCAGGTCCGTTCCTCGATCCAGTCGCTGCAGAATCGCTACAAGGGTAACGTTGATTTTTATGTTTATCTCTACACTGACGCCGAAGGCTACGGCGATCTTGCCTCGCTGCTTAAAGTCGATTCACCCCCCAGCGTCATCATGATCAACAAACACAGGCAGGTGCAGCGCGCCTGGTCCGGATTCGTGGATGAAAAATCGCTGGAGCAGGGAGTCAGTGAGATCATGCGGGGCTGAACCCGGCAGCGTCCGGATATCAGAAAGTCGCGGCGGCCTCCGGGCCGCTTTTTTTGTCAGCCGGGAATGCCTGCGGGCGGATTCACGGCGTTCGCATCCGTCGCGAGAACGTTCTTTCTCCCGGCGGGGCGCCTGCTATCATTGACAGGGCATCATGAACCTTCTGGATGAACATTTTCACCATCCCCGCAACCGGGGGCTGATCGCGGCGGACGCTTCGGGTAGCGCCGGCGACGAAGGATGCGGCGCGCTGATTCGCATCCAGATCGCTTTTGAGGACCGAGTCATTGCCCGCGCAGCCTTTGAGGCTTCTGGTTCCAGAGCCGCCATTGCTGCCGGAAGCCTGCTCACCACCCTGGTGACCGGCAGGAGCTGGTGGGAGGCCGCGGCGCTGTCAGCGCCGGCGGTCGCCGGCGCGCTGGGCGGGGCAGAGACCTCCGGAGTGGCCGCGGCGCCACGAAGCGGCGGCCATGCGGCGGATACCGGGCGAGCCGCAGATGCCGGTGCCGCCCCCCGTTCCGCCAGCGGGCGGCTGATCGCCGCCGCGGCCGGGTTTGCGGTCGATGCGCTGCACGCGGCCCTGACCGATGCCGCTACCCGGGGCACGCTGCCGGGGATCGCCGCCGGTGCCGGTGACATCGTGCTGGTGGCGATGAGCGGCGGAGTGGACAGCTCGGCTGCCTGCCTGCTCGAACAGCGGGCCGGTGCCCGGGTGCTGGGGGTCACCATGCGTCTCTGGAGCGCTCCTGGCGGCGCGGTGGAAACGGCCGCCAGCTGCTGCTCGCCGGCGGCGGAGCGGGACGCGCGCGCGGTGTGCCACCAGCTGGGGCTGCCGCATCTGACCGTGGACTGTTCGGTGCGGTTCCGTGAGGAGGTGGTGGAGGGCTTCGCCAGGGAATACCTCAGTGGCAGGACGCCCAATCCATGCACGGCGTGCAACGGCAGCTTCCGCTTTCCCCTGCTGCTGGAGCTGGCGGCGCGGCTGGGCGCGGACAGCGTTGCCACCGGCCATTACGCGCGGGTCCGCCAGGCCGGCGCCGGTCCGGTGCTGGCGCGCGCCGCTGACGCCGTCAAGGATCAGAGCTACATGCTCTGGGGGCTCGATCCGGGAGCGCTGGCCCGGATCCGCTTTCCGCTGGGCGAATACCGCAAGGAAGAGACGCGCGCGCTGGCGCGCTCAGCCGGGCTGGTGACCAGCGAGCAGCCCGAAAGCCAGGACATCTGCTTCATCCCCGGCGGCGACTACCGCATCTTCCTGCGGGATTTCATGAATCAGCACAAGCTGCCGCTTCCCGGCAGGGGCGAGATCGTCGATGCGAGCGGCCTCAGGATCGGTTTTCACCAGGGGTATCAGGACTATACTGTCGGCCAGCGCCGCGGCCTGGGCGGCGGCGCTCCGGAACCGCTGTACGTGCTTGGCACCATCCCGGAGCGCAATGTCGTCGTGGCGGGCACGCACGCCGAGCTTGCTGTGCGCCTGGTGGAGATGGGCGGCGTCAACCGGTTTGTCCCGGTGGATGAGGGTGAGAGTCTGCTGGTGCAGCTGAGATATAACTCGCCGCCGGTGCCGGCACGTCTGGCAGTTGCCGGCGATACCTGGAAGCTGGAGCTCGAAGAGCCGGTGATGGGAGTGGCGCCGGGGCAGTCAGCCGTGCTTTACCGCGGCGAGACAGTGGCCGCGGGCGGAGTGATCCGGTCGACTGATCGCGGCCTGCCGGTGGAACCCGCCTAATGGCCGCCGGTCAGCCAGGGCAGCACCTGGTTGCGGCCGTTTTCCTTGGCGCGGTACAGCGCCGCGTCTGCGCGCGCTACCAGCACATCGACCTCTGAGATCGAACTTTCGTACGTCGCCACGCCGGCGCTGACGGTGATGCGCGTCGTCGGCCGCTGGCGCGAGTACCTGAACTCGTAGCTGATGATCGAGTCGCGGATGCGCTCGGCTACTTCCAGCGCTTCCTGCTCGCCGGTATCGGGCAGGATGATCAGGAATTCCTCACCGCCATAACGGGCGATCAGGTCCACCTCGCGCACCTCACGGCTCATCAGGCTGCCCACATCCGACAGCAGCTTGTCCCCCGCCACGTGGCCAAAGCTGTCGTTATACTGCTTGAAATGATCCAGGTCCAGCAGGATCAGGGAAAAAGGCCGGCCGGAGCGCTTGGCGCCGGCCATGTTGTTCTTCAGGCTGATGTTCATGAAATGGCGGTTGGCCAGACCGGTCAGCGGATCGTGCAGCGACAGCTTTTTGGTCTTCTGATAGAGATTGATCTTCTCGATCGCCACCGCCAGCTGGTTGCCGATCGCCATCAACAGCCGCAGCTTGCGCTCGTCCACGCCCTTGTTGGGCGGCAGGAAGAGGCAAAGCACGCCCACGGTGTTGCCGCCGGTGCTCAGCGGCACGATGGCATGCCCGTGCGGGATCATGCCGGGGTAAGTGATGTCATGCCGCTTGTCCTTGGCGATATTCCCCGAGACCAGCTGCGTGCCGGTGCTGGCCACGAGCCCGCAGAGGCAGTCGCCGGTTTTCAGACTCTGGTGTGCCGCGCAGAAAGCCTCGTCGAGCCCGAGGTGGGCGGCGAGTGTCAGCCGCTCGTTTTCGACCAGAAATATAGCACCCTTGCGCTGCACGTCAAACAATCCCAGATGCGTGATCATCGCCAGCGCCTGGTCGAGCAGTTTGCCCAGCTCGATCTCTTTGCTGATTGCCGACGAGATGTCGAACAGGATGGCCAGGTCCTCTTTTGACTGTGCCAGTTCCTCGATGTCCCTGCGGGCCTGGGCCACGGCTTTGGCGTCGCGCTTTCCGGCCGTTCCTTTTGCCTGGGCATGGTGGCTGCTGAGGTCGCGGACGATCAGCAGCAGGAGCTCCTCACCGCGGAACTCGATGCGGCGGGAATTAACTTCGACTGGCAGCAGAGCGCCGTTTTTGCGCCGGTGGCTGCCTCTGGCGATGCCTGGCGCCAGGCCGGGCAGCAGCGTCGCGTCGGCCGGCGCCGGTTCGTCAGGAAGCCAGATATCGCTCAGGCTCATGCCGTGGAGCTCGCCGTCGCTGAATCCGGTCAGCTGCACAGCCGTAGGGTTGTGGTCCACGATCTTGCCGGTCTGCCCATGGACGACCAGGATGGCGTCGCCCGCATGCTCGAACAGCGTCTGGTACATCGCCTCGCTGTGCGGCGGATGCAGCGGCAGTTGACTGCTTTCGAAAACTTCATCAAAAGTGCCGGTCATGTTTCACATCTTACCTCAAACACTCAGGAATAGGGGAAGCCTGGCTGAATGGTCCGCGGCCTCTCGGGGTTTTTCCGCCCGCGAAGAGGGGGGGATACCCTGATTACGTAAAAAACCGTCAGCCGCTATATTGGACCTTCACCCCCGGAGGCAGGAACCGGAATAGGAGGGGAGGGACTCTTGAGACACGGCATCACAAAGGATGTTTTAACTGTGTTAAGATACACAGGCTACGCCGTCAAAACACGGGAGGAACATCCTCATGGACTGGACAGCGGTTCTGGAAGCGGCGCTGAGCTTTTTTCTCGTGATCACTGCTCTTGCGCTGGCTTTTGTCTTGATGAAGGTCGGGGGGACATTTGGCAGGCTCAACACGTTTCTCGGTAGGCTGGACGAGGAAGTCATCCCGCTGCTCTCTCAGCTGCAGGTGACCATGGATGAGGTCAACAGCCAGCTGAAGAAAGCTGACGACATGATGGGCACCCTGGTTGAGGTAACCGACCGGGTGGAGACGACCAGCAAGGCGGTACAGCTGGCGATCACGGCGCCGGTGAAAAAGGTCGCCGGGCTGTCCGCGGGTGTCTCCGGCGCGGTGTCGTCGCTCTGGTCCGGACGGAGGGGATTGTGATGGGGCGGTTTATGTCCGGGCTTGGCATGACGGTCGGGGTCGCGGCGATCGCGGTCGTGGCTTATGCCCAGAAGCGCAGCGCCGAGACCGGCAAGGACATCATGACGGTACTGTCCAATCTGCCCGATGAACTGAAGCGGTCACAGGCAGAATGGCAGAAAAAGCTGGAAGTGGCGGTCGATGCCGGCAAGAAGGCCGCCGCCGAGAAGGAAGCCGAGATCGAGCGTGAACTGGAGCATGAAACTGAGCCGCAGAAGCCTCCAGTTGACTACATTGTATGAATTTGTTTGTCTGGTTTAGCTTGAGAAAAGACGGGTAAGTTCAAATTCCCCCGTCTTTGGCACGGCGGGGTTGCCTGAGGCTCCTTCCGGAACAAGAACGGGGTCGGCAGGCACGCAGCCACTGGGGGTAACCACTATCGAAAATGGAAGCCAAGTCCTTTTCCTGGAGGAAAAGGCAGATTCGATGGAGGTTTCAGATGAACGCAGTCACTTGCACCGCCAATCCGGTAACAGCAGGCGTCAGCCACAAACGCCTGGAAGAAAAAAGACTCCTGCGCGCATATCATGAATTGGGGGACAGCCGGGCGCGCGATGAGCTGATCGTACGTTACCTGCCGCTCGTATACGGCGTTTCGAGGCGCTACTGCCAGCGCGGCGAACAGCTTGAAGATCTGGTGCAGGTTGGCTGTATAGGACTGATCAAGGCCATCGACCGTTTCGACTCCGCCCGCGGTGTGGCCCTCTCTACTTATGCGACTCCCAATATCATCGGCGAGATCAAGCGCTATTTCCGCGACAAGGGCTGGGCGGTAAAGGTGCCCCGGGGCCTGCTGGAGCTGAACATGCGCCTGGAGCAGGTATCGGGTTCACTGGCGGGCATCAATCACCACGCCCCCACGGTCCATGAGCTCGCCGACGCTGTCGATGCCAGCGCCGAGGACGTGATGGAAGCGATCGAGGCCGGCCGCTCGCGCAGTTCGCTGTCGCTCGACCACCGCATAGGCGGCGACGAAGAGGACGAACGTTCGCCCATGGAATCGATTGGCGAGTATGAGGCGGGGTTTGACGTGGCCGAGCGGCGTATCATCCTGGAGCCCGGCATGGAGCGGCTGAGCGCCCGGGAACGCAGCATCCTGCACCAGAGATTCTTCCAAGGCTTGACTCAGTCGCAGATAGCAGCGAACATAGGCGTATCACAGATGCACGTGTCCCGCCTGATCCGGAGAGCGCTGGCTAAAGTGCGCGCGGAGATAGAGCTGCGGGAGGGAAAGGAGAGTTGACACCGGTAGTTGAAGAGTCATGAGATCCGCGCCAGTTTTCGTGAGTTTTTCATCCAGCATGAGCATGAAAGCCGTCCGAGCGCATCGCTGGTCCCCTCCGGGGACCCTTCGGTGCTGCTTACCACGGCGGGCATGCAGCAGTTCAAGCCATATTTCCTGGGAATCCAGCAACCGCCCCATCCGCGCCTGACCACGTGCCAGAAGTGCTTTCGCACCACTGACATCGACAACGTCGGCAAGACCGCCCGTCATCTCACTTTCTTCGAGATGCTGGGGAATTTTTCATTCGGCGATTATTTCAAGGCTGGCGCCATCGACCTTGCCTGGCGATTCTCCACCGAGGTGCTCAGGCTCGACACCAGCCGCATCTGGGTGAGCGTATTTGCCGGCGACGAGCAGGTTCCAGCCGACGATGAGGCGCGTGAGAACTGGCTCAAGGCCGGCATCGCGCCGGAACGGGTGGTGCCGCTGCCCGCCAGCGACAATTTCTGGTCGGCGGGTCCAACCGGCCCCTGCGGACCCTGCACCGAGCTTTATTATGACCTCGGTGAGGCAGCGGGCTGCGGCAATGAAGACTGCCGTCCCGGCTGCGACTGTGACCGTTTCGTCGAATACTGGAACCTGGTCTTCATGCAGCTCAACCGCGACGAGGCCGGCCACCTGACGCCGCTGCCGAAGCAGAATGTCGATACCGGCATGGGCCTGGAGCGCATCGCGGCGGTGATGGAAGGCAAGCTGAGCGTTTTCGAGACCGACGTTTTCATGCCGCTGATGGATTTCATCTCCGGCACCGCCGGGGTTAACTACGGCGCCGACCCGCGGCACGATCGCGCCATCCGGGTACTTGCCGATCATGGCCGCGCCATCTCCTTCCTCATCGGCGATGGGGTCTTCGCCGGGAACGAGGGGCGTGGCTACGTGCTCAGGCGCGTGATGCGACGCGCCATCCAGGCCGCGTCCACGCTGGAGATCAGAACGCCTTTTCTGGCCGATCTTTGCGGGAAAGTCGTCGAGCTGATGCAGGACACATATCCGGAGCTGGCCCGCAGCCGGCAGTTGATCGGCGAGGTGACCGCCCAGGAAGAGGAGCGGTTCGGCCTCACGCTTGAGCAGGGGAATGCCATCCTGGAGCAGGCGATCGCCCACATGAAGTCAGCCGGCGGCCATACCGTCGATGGCGAGATAGCCTTCCGGCTGCACGACACCTATGGATTCCCCTTCGATCTCACCAGTGAGATCCTTCATGATGAGGGCCTCGAGGTCGATGAAGCGGAGTTTGACCGCCTGATGGACGAGCAGCGCCAGCGGGCGCGGGCGTCGATGAAAGCCGTCGGCACCCGTGAGCGCGAGGCGCTGGCCGAGTTGGGCCGCCGCGCCAAGGTAAAGACGGAATTTGTCGGCTACCAGAAGCACGAGCTTTATACCCAGGTGGGCGACCTGAGCCAGCTGGAAGACGGCCGGCTGACCCTGAAGCTGCGCCAGTCGCCATTCTACGCCGAATCGGGCGGCCAGATATCCGATACCGGCTGGATCCATACCGATGACGGCAAGGCGGACGTGGTCGAGGTCTATTCCCTTGACGGCGACCAGGTGATCCTGGCGGAGGTGGTGGAGGGCCGCATCGAAGCGGGCGCCCGTGCCAAGGCGATGATCAACCGCGTGCGCCGCCATGCGACCGCCTGCAATCACACCGCTACGCATCTGTTGCAGAACGCGCTCAGGAGCCTGCTGGGCGACCAGGTCAGGCAGGCTGGCTCCGCCGTCAGTCCGGAAAAACTGCGTTTCGATTTCTCCCACGGTCAGGCGGTCTCCGCGGCGGAGTTGAAACAGATCGAGGATATCGTCAACCGCAAGATCATCGAGAACCACGCCGTGAAGGCGTTTACCACCACCAGGGATTTCGCCCAGGACATGGGCGCGATCGCCCTTTTTGACGAGAAATACGGCGAATACGTGCGCGTGATCGAGGTCGGCGATTTCAGCCGGGAGCTCTGTGGCGGCACGCACGTCAGCAGCACCGCGCAGATCGGTGCCTTCAAGATCGTTTCCGAATCGAGTGTTGGCGCCAACCTGCGCCGGATCGAGGCGATCACCTCCAGGGCGGCGATTGATTTCTTCCGCAGCCGGGAGACGCTGCTGGCCGGTGTGGCGCAGGGGCTGAAAGTGGAGCCGGAGCGTCTGCCCGTGGCCATCGCTGCCATGGAAGCCGAACTCGATGAATTACGGAAGCTGAAACAGGCCGCTACGGCGGACAAGGTGGCGGCGGCCGCGGCCGCTCTGGCCGCGGAAGCAATCCGGGCGGGGGGCGTCAATGTGATCACCCGGCTGGTGGACGCGGCTAGCGCCGACGAGATGCTGGAGCTATCCGACCAGCTCCGGCAGCGGCTGGCGCCGGCCGCGGTGGTGCTTGCGGCCGTCATGGAAGGCAAGGTCGGCCTGGTGGCGAACTTTTCCGACCAGGCTGTGGAAAAAGGCGTCCGGGCCGGGGACCTGATGCGTGAGATCGCGCCGGCCGTGGGCGGCAAGGGCGGCGGGCGGGCCAACATGGCCCGTGGCGGCGGCACGGATACTTCGGGTGTGGAGGCAGCGCTGACGGGGGCCAGCGAATGGCTCAGAGAAAGGCTTGCGTGAGAATCAAGAGGGCTTGCATGACGTGATCCGCCGGCCGCAATCGCCGCGGCGGCTTTTTTGGACTATGATAAGGGCGCGCCCATGGCGCGTCCTTGCTTTCGAAGATTCCTTGCCGAACATGCAGAAAAACCATCCGACATCCAACCCCCGCGTGCTGGCGCTCGATTACGGCCGGGTTCATACCGGCGTGGCAATCAGCGACCGGACGGGAACGATCTCGCGGCCGCTGGAAGAGATCGGCGAGGCCGCCAGTCCCGCCGGGCTCAGGCATATCGCCGAGCTTGTCCACAGTGAGGGGGTTGGCAGCGTCATCGTCGGCATGCCGGTGTCGCTCAGCGGTGAGGCAGGCGGCCAGGCGGCTGAAACCGAGGCTTTCATGGCTGAGCTTAGGCGGGCCGTCAGCGTACCGGTGTATCCCTGGGACGAGCGCTTCACCACCAAGATCGCCGGCCGCCGTGGCCGTGGAGCGGCCGCTTCAAGCCATAGTCTGGCTGCGGGCTTTCTGCTGGAGGATTACCTCGGTTCGGCGGCATTCCGCCGCCGTGTCAGCAAATAAACATGAAACGCAGGCCAAAATCCTCTCCGATGCGGCGATACGGCCTTCTGGCCGCCGGCGCCATCGTGATCCTGGTGTTCGCGGTGGCGATGTCCACCCATGGCTCCCGGCCCAAGGTGGGTGTGGCAGAGATCCACATCGCGCCCGGCACCAGCGCGGCCGACATCGCCAGGATGCTGGTCGACAACAATGTCATTGACAGTGCGGACGACTTCATGCAGAAAGCCCAGGATGAAGGCGCGGCTGCCGATCTCAAGGCCGGCACCTACCGCCTTCGGCGCGGTGAGCCGATCGGGAACATCATCGCCGACCTCCGGCAGGGCAAACAGGCAGCCGACAAGGTGCTGACGGTGCCCGAGGGTTTTGACATCGCCGATATCGCCGGCCTGCTGGCTTCGAAAACGGCGATCAGCGCTCCGGCATACGGAGCTGCCGCCGCGGTAAACGGACGCCAGCTGCCGCTGCCCGGAGCCGGGAAAGCGCCGTCGCTGGAGGGCTTTCTCTTTCCCAGCACCTACAACCTTGACGAAGATACCGATGCGGCCGCCCTGGTGAAGCAGCAGCTGGAGGTTTTCAGGGAGAATACCGGCGGTCTGGACTGGAGCGGCGCTGCCGGCCAGCGGACCGCGCCGGCCAACCTGACCCCGTACCAGATTCTGATAGTCGCCTCGATGGTGGAGCGCGAGGCCAGAGTGCCCGAGGAACGGCCGCTGGTGGCCGCGGTCATCTACAACCGGCTTAAAAGCGGGATGAAGCTCGAGGTCGATGCCACCGTACAGTACGCGATCGGCGCCTGGAAAAAGGACCTGACCGAGCAGGACCTCCAGACCGACTCACCATACAACACGCGGCTTTACGCCGGGCTGCCGCCCGGGCCGATCTGCAACCCGGGGCTGGCGTCGATCCAGGCGGCGCTACAGCCGGCGGCGGTGAACTATCTCTATTACGTGGCGACCGGCGACGCGGCGGGGCATCACTTCTTCACCGACTCCTACGATGCGTTTCTCAGGGAGAAGAGAAGCCGTTAACTACCAGGGATCTATCCTTAAATCAAAACCAAGGTGATAGCGGCAGATCTCGCGGATGGCGCGCCAGATCTGCTGCCGCTCTCCGTCTGCAGGCGCCAGCTCCGGCGCCGCCGCCAGTGGCTGCTCGAGCAGACTGCGCATGCGGTCCTGCGCCGCGGCCGAGACCGGAAATGAATCCCCGGGGCACTGTGCGCAGATGGCGCCGCCTTCCTTGGCCGAGAATCTGACCGGATGAGGCTTGTCCCGGCCGCAGACAGAACAGCTGGAAAGATGGGGCAGGTAGCCCGCCAGCAGCAACAGTTTGAGCTCGGCGCCCAGCGCCAGCGCCGCCGGAGCGCTGCGACCGCTGCCGGTCCGGGCCGCGCGTTCGAGCTCGGCCACGAAATTCACCAGCAGGTTGAAGGTGCGCGGCCGCCGCTCCAGGTCGTTGGTCTCGCGGTTCAGCAGATCGATGAACGCCAGCCCTGCTTTAAGCGCGGCGGGATTGTCCCGGATGGCGGCGCCGGTACGGACGGTGTCAGCACCGGTGAGCGTATGCAGGCTGCGGCCTTCGTGCAGTTGGACTTTCAGTTCGGTGAATGGCTCCAGCCGGCCGCCGAAGCGCGAGCCGACCTTGCGCACCCCTTTGACAACCGTGGGCACCTTGCCGCGCCCGGAGGTGAACAGCGTGACGATCCGGTCTGCCTCACCGAGCTTGTGTGAGCCGAGGACGATGGCATCAGTAGAATAATCGCGGGGCATGACAGGAACATTATAGCCGTTCCGATGGGGGGAAGGCCGGGCCGGCCTAGTAGCTTTTCAGCCGGTAAACCGCGTAGGCGCTGGTGAAAAGCGGATTCTGCTCGTCGCCCTGGCTGATGATCTCGGCGGCGCGGCCGACGCCAGGGACGAACCAGATGTAGTCCCAGGTAACGGTAGAAGCGGGGGCGCCCGAATCGACGGCGACCCGTGTCTGTAGCAGGAAGGCGTCAAAAGTGCCGGCTGGCACCGTCAGCTTGCCATAGCCGACAATCTTGCTGCTTTCGATCACGCCGACGCTGGCGCCGGTGCCGGTGCGCGAATAGACGCTGGACCAGTTGCTGCCGACTGTCGCCGGGAACTCGAGCGCGTCAGCGGGCAGCGAGTAGAGCACCAGGCCCTGACCGCCGGACTTGCCGAAAGACTGCCAGGCGTCATTACCAAGCGTCTCGAAGTTGAATTCGTCCGGACCGCGGGCGGGGTTCCACGACAGTCTGGCCGCAACCGTGGCGTCCGGAAAATGTTCGGAGCCGGGCGCGGAATTCTTTGACACCATCGAGATCGTCAGGGTTGCATCCGCCGGTCCATCGGAGAGGTCCCAGGGGCCTTCAAGAGTGAAATTCACTTTGGCGGGAACACCGCTGGCATTGGCGAGGAAGACAGAAGTTTGGCCGGCATCCAGGGGCAGGTCCGACGCACTCAGCGATGGCTGGCTGCTGAGCGCCGCGCCGGCGGCCACAGTCGCTGTGGACGCTGCCGGCTGCGATCCGCTGTCTGATCCGCACCCGGAGGCCGCGAGTAATGCCAGCGCCAGGGCCAGCGCATACCCGCCCGTACGCAGAGCACGCTTCACCCGTTTTTGGTTTTTTGATGTCGGCATTAAAATGGCTTTCGCCCGGAATGCTGTGGCGCCATTCTATCACCTGCGGCCGGTTTGTCATATCACGCAAGCCAGTGATATGCGGTGGCATTCGTTTTACAATCGCTGGCCGTTTCTATAGAATTTCTCCGCCTTGAGCCAATTTCCCACCTTTCAACAAATTGTCCTTTCCCTGCAGCGATACTGGGCCTCGCAGGGTTGCGTCATCATGCAGCCATACCATACGGAGGTGGGCGCCGGTACCTTTAATCCGGCCACCTTCTTGCGTTGCCTCGATGACCGCGCCTGGCGGGCGGCTTACGTGGAGCCGTCGATCAGGCCCACCGACGGCCGTTACGGCGAGAACCCGTACCGCCTTTCTCATTACTATCAGTTTCAGGTGATCCTCAAGCCGGCGCCGGCGGACTGCCAGGATCTGTACCTGCGTTCACTGGCGGAGCTGGGCGTCGATCTTGCGGCCCATGACGTGCGCTTTGTCGAGGATGACTGGGAAGGGCCGACCCTCGGCGCCTGGGGTCTGGGATGGGAAGTCTGGATCGACGGCATGGAGATCACCCAGTTCACCTATTTTCAGCAGGTGGGAGGGATCGATCTGAGCCTGGTGCCGGTGGAGATCACATATGGCCTGGAGCGCATCGCCATGTATCTGCAGAAGAAGAACAGCGTCTATGACCTGGTCTGGGCGGCGGGGACGGACGGCGCGCCAGCTACCACTTATGGAGATGTTTATCAAACAAACGAGGCCCAGTTCTCCCGCTATAATTTCGAGATCGCCGATACCGCGTTGCTGTTGCAGCACTTCACTGACTTCGAACAGGAGTGCGAACGTTGCCTGGCGGCCGGGCTGCCGCGGCCGGCATATGACTATGTGCTCAAGTGTTCGCACACTTTTAATCTGCTCGACTCGCGGGGTGTCATCAGCGTTACCGACCGCACCGGCTACATCGCCCGGGTGCGTAATCTGGCGCGGCGCTGCGCGGAGATGTATTTGAGCCTGCGGGCTTCGGAGGAGCAGTAAATGCCGGCCGGCAAGGAAATAGACGGCTTGAGGGACTTCCTCTTCGAGATCGGCACTGAGGAGCTGCCCGCTGCCGCGGCGGCTGCCGCCCTCAGCCAGGCGGGCGCTCTGGCGGCCGAGGCCTTCGCCGCCCAGACTGTCAGCATCGAGCCGGAAAAGATCACGGTGTGGGTCACCCCCCGGCGGATCGCCGTTTATGTCAGGGATGTGCCTGCCAGCCAGGAACCTGGCGAGATCGTCCAGCGCGGTCCGCGCGCCGGCGCCGCTTTCGACGCCGACGGCAAGCCCACCGGCGCCGCCGCCGGTTTTGCCCGGTCCAAGGGCGTGGAACCGGAGGAGCTGCAGGTGCGCGAATTCAAGGGGCAGGATTTCGTATTTGCGGTGAAGACGAAAGAGGCGTTGCCCACCCAGGCGGTGCTGCCGGCTATCTGTCGCCAGATCCTTGAGAACATCAGGTTTGGCAAGACGATGGGCTGGGGTGGCGGGGGGATGCGATTCTCGCGGCCGGTACGCTGGCTGGCGGCAAAGTTTGGCCGGGACACGATTGCGTTCGAAGCCGCCGGACTGAAGTGCGCCGGCGTGAGCCGCGGCCACCGGTTTCTGGCGCCGTCCGCGACAGTCGAGATCACTGGCGCGGCGGATTACCGCACGCAGCTTGCGGCGGCGGGCGTCATCGTCGACCAGGAAGAGCGCCGCCGCATCATCCTCGAGGGCCTGGCCACCGAGGCGGGCAAGCAGGGCGCCTCTTTCATCGACCCGGCCGGCGAGCTGGAAGAAGTGATCTACCTGGTCGAGAATCCGAGCGTGCACGCCGGCGTTTTCGCCGAAGCGCATCTGCGGCTGCCGGACATGGTGCTGATCACGGCGATGCAGTCACACCAGCGTTATTTCCCGCTGCGGGCCGAAGACGGCTCGCTGATGGCCAGCTTTCTTTACGTGATGAACGGCGATCCCGCCAGCGCCGGCCAGATCACCGATGGCAACCAGCGGGTGCTGGAGGGCAGGATCGAGGACGCCGAATTCTCCTTTGATAAAGATCTGGCCACCGGCATCGAAGCGATGACGGCCCGCCTGGAAGCGGTGGCTTTTCACCGGCGGCTGGGCTCTCTGGCCCACAAGGCGAGCCGGCTGTGGTCGCTGGTGGAGACGTTCGCCGACATGGTCAACCTCTGCGGGCCGGACCGCAAGGCGGCGGCTGCGGCGGCAAAGCTTGCCAAGGCCGACCTGGTGAGCGTCATGGTGCAGGAGTTCCCCGACCTGCAGGGCTACATGGGTTCGGTTTATGCCGGTATGGAAGGATTCCCCGCCGATGTCTGCCAGGCGGTCGCCGAGCAGTACATGCCGGTCGCGGCCGGCGGCGCGCTGCCGGCGTCGGTCCCGGGGGCGGTGCTGGCCATCTGTGACAGGGTTGACAATATCATCGGTGCGTTCTCGGTTGACGAGCTGCCGACCGGCTCGCGCGACCCTTACGGGCTCAGGCGCGCGGCAGCCGGCCTGGCCGAGATCTCCAGCAGCTTCGGTTTCGACTTCGACCTGACGGCGCTGCTGGCCGCAGCGCGGCAGCTTTTCATCGATCAGAAGGCCGATATCGTCAGGGAGGAATATCCGGTTGGCCCGGCATTTGAATTCGTGCTGGACCGCATCCAGCAGCGGCAGGTCGAGCAGGGAACGCCGGTGGAGCTGGTGGAGGCGGCGCGCGCGGCGGGGCTGACAAGCACGCTGCGGCTGCTGCTCCTGACCCGGGCTCTGGACGAGTTCCGCGCCCAGCCAGCGTTTGAAGACCTGCACACCGCCTACTTTCGCTGCAGCAAGATCGCCGCCAAGGCCGGCGCGGAGATTGATCCTGATTCGGTGGACGAGTCGCTGTTTGCCGCCGCGGCGGAGGAGGAGCTGCATCGGGCGGTTTTGCAGCTGGGGCCGCGCATCGCCGAGCTCACCGCGGCGCGGCAGTACGGCGAGGCGCTGGCGCTGGCGGCCACGATCCGTCCTGCTGTGGATCATTTCTTTGATGACGTGCTGGTGATGGCAAAAGAAGAGGACCTGCGGCGCAACCGGCTGGCCCTTGTGCTGGGCGCGGCCCGCATGCTCGCGCAGCTGGGCGATCCCATGCGCGTGGCGGCGGCGCCGAAAGAAGCCTGATTGCGCGGCGCGGCGCGCACCGGCCAAAAGCAATCACTATGGCCGGCGCCGTAAATGCCTATGGTCTAAAACGCTTCCATGCGCTAAAATTTACTCCCGGATTGCGGGCGGCGCCCGGATTCCGGAAATCATCAGCTATGGAACCTGCTTCATCATCTGAAACCGTTACCGGGAGGAAACAAAGTGGGCAAGAAATACGTTTATGATTTCTCCGAGGGCTCACGCGACATGAAAGCCCTCCTCGGAGGCAAGGGCGCCAACCTGGCGGAAATGACGAACCTCGGCATCCCCGTCCCCGGTGGCTTTACCATTACTACCGAGGCCTGCATCGCTTACGGCAAGAACGGCAATAAGTTCCCCGACGGACTGGATGACGAAGTCTCCGCGCATCTGCTGGCGCTGGAGAAGCGGTGCAAAAAGGCGCTGGGCCAGTCCGGCGATCCTCTGCTGGTCAGCGTGCGCTCCGGCGCCAAGTTCAGCATGCCCGGCATGATGGACACCGTGCTCAACCTCGGTCTGAATGACGACTCGGTCGCTGGGCTGGCGGCCCAGACCGGTGATGAACGCTTCGCCTACGACGCCTACCGGCGCTTCATCCAGATGTTTGGCAAGGTGGTCATGGAGGTCGACGGGCAGCTGTTCGAGGATGCGCTCACCGCTGCGCGCGAGCAGGCCGCGGTTAAGTTCGACAACGAGCTTTCTCCCGCACAGCTGCGGGATGTGGTGGTCGCGTTCAAGGCCATCCTCGAAAAGGAGACTGGCCGTTCCTTCCCCAGCGAGCCGCGCGAGCAGTTGGACTTGGCCATCCAGGCTGTATTCCGCAGCTGGGGCAATCCCCGTGCCGTCACCTACCGGCGCCATTACAACATCTCCGACGATCTGGGCACCGCGGTCAACGTGCAGCAGATGGTCTTCGGAAACATGGGCGATGACTCCGGCACCGGCGTCGCCTTCACCCGCAATCCCTCCACCGGCGAAAAAGAGATCTTCGGCGATTACCTGGTCAACGCCCAGGGCGAGGACGTGGTAGCCGGCATCCGCAAGACGCGCAAGCTGGCAGAGATGAAGGAGGACCTGCCAGAGGCCGCCGAAAAGTTGATGGAGGTCATGCAGACCCTGGAACAGCATTACCGCGAGATGGAGGACATCGAGTTCACCATCGAGAAGGGCAAGCTTTACATGCTGCAGACGCGTGATGGCAAGCGCACGGCGGCCGCCGCGGTCAAGATCGCTGTGGACATGTACGGCGAGGGCCTGATCACCAAGGAAGAGGCGGTCGCCCGCGTCGACGCCGGCCAGCTGGACCAGTTGCTGCATCCGATGCTCGACCCGGCGAGGGATTACGACGTCATCACCACCGGTCTGAACGCCTCACCGGGCGCGGCAGTCGGCAAGGCCGTTTTTGACGCCGATACCGCCGCCGGGCGCGGCAAGGCCGGCGAAGCGGTGATCCTGGTGCGCTGGGAGACCAGCCCCGATGACATCCACGGCCTCATCCAGGCCCAGGGCGTGCTCACTTCCCATGGCGGCATGACCAGCCATGCGGCGGTCGTGGCGCGCGGCATGGGCAAGCCGGCGGTCTGCGGCGCCGACCAGCTGAAGATCAGCGAGGAAGAGCGGCAGTTCACCGTCGGCGGGCATACCGTCAGGGAGGGTGACATGATCACCATCGACGGTACCACCGGCAACGTTATCCTTGGCGCCACCGAGCTGGTGCCGCCGCAGATCAACGAGAATTTCCAGGCGATCGTCGAATGGGCGGATGAGATCCGCAGCCTCGGCGTGCGCACCAACGCCGACACTCCTGAGGACGCCGAGAAAGCGCGCGAATTCGGCGCCGAAGGCATCGGCCTCTGCCGCACGGAGCACATGTTCATGGCTCCGGACCGGCTGCCGATCGTGCGCGAGATGATCCTGGCCACCGGGGCCCAGGACCGCGCCGCCGCGCTGGAGAAGCTGCTGCCGATGCAGCAGGGTGACTTCGAGGGTATCTTCGACGCGATGCACGGGCTGCCGGTGACGATCCGGCTGCTGGATCCGCCGCTGCATGAGTTCCTCCCCGATTACACCGAACTGATGGTGGAGCTGGAGCGGCTGAAATGCACCGGCGGCAGTGAATCCGAGATCGCGGGCAAGGAAGCCCTTGCCGCGCGCGTGCGGTCGCTGAAGGAGATGAACCCGATGCTGGGCACTCGTGGCTGCCGCCTCGGCATCCAGTGGCCGGAGATCTATGAGATGCAGGTGCGCGCCATCATGCAGGCGGCCGTGGCCGTACAGAAGAAGACCGGCGACGCTCCGCTGGTAGAGATCATGATCCCGCTGGTAGGTTTCGCGGAGGAGCTGCGGCGGATGCGCGAGCTGACAGTAAACGCCTGTGACGACGTACTGGCGGCGGCGGGCGTCAGCCTCGATTACAAGGTTGGTACGATGATCGAGCTTCCCCGGGCCGCGCTCACCGCGGACCAGATCTGCGAATACGCGGACTTCTTCAGTTTTGGCACCAACGACCTCACCCAGACCACACTCGGCTTCTCCCGCGACGATGCCGAAGGCAAGTTCCTCACTTACTATCTCGATGAAGCCGTCGTCAAGAGCAATCCGTTCGAGACCATCGATGTGGGCGGCGTCGGCAAGCTGGTCGAGATCGCCGTCGGCCTCAGCCGCGAGAAGAAACCGGACATCAAGCTGGGTGTCTGCGGCGAACACGGTGGCGAGCCCCAGAGCGTCAAGTTCTGCCACCGCGCCGGACTCAATTACGTCAGCTGCTCGCCCTACCGGGTGCCGCTGGCGCGGCTGGCGGCGGCGCAGGCGGTGCTGGAAGAGAAAGAGATGGTGTTCTCAACCGCCTAGCTCAGCGTCACGATTCTGGAATAGCAACAGGCCGGACTGGACTCCGGCCTGTTTTGTCCTCTGGCGCCGGCGCCTCTTTTTTCTGTCCGGCCGGACCGCTATATTGGTCTTAACATCACTGCATCCGGGATCAACATGACATCCAAGGTCTCCAAATCACAGAACGAAGGCTGGGAGGAGGCTCATCTTTCCAAGTTTGCGGTGAGGGCTGCCCAGAGTCTCGGCCGCGCCTGTCCGGAAGAGCCCTGCAGCCTCAGGACGTGCTTCCAGCGCGACCGCGACCGCATCGTCCACAGCAAAAGCTTCCGCCGGCTGAAGCACAAGACCCAGGTATTCATCGCGCCCGAAGGCGATCATTTCCGCACCCGGCTGACGCACACGCTGGAAGTGTCGGGCATCTCCCGAACCGCGGCGCGCGCCCTGGGCCTGAACGAAGACCTGGCTGAAGCGGTCAGCCTGGGACACGATCTGGGACACACGCCGTTTGGCCACATGGGGGAGGAGGCCCTCTCGGACGCCCTTTTCCGGCGCACCGGTCATCTGTTCGAGCATCATCGCCAGAGTTTGCGCGTGGTCAAGGAGCTGGAGGGCGGCGGCCGCGGGCTTAATCTCTGCCGCGAGGTGGAGGACGGCATCCTCAACCATACCGGCGAGACCATGCCGGCGTCGCTGGAGGGCCGGATCGTGCGTCTGGCTGACCGCATCGCCTACATTAACCATGACATCGATGACGCGCTCAGGGCCGGCATCATCGGCGCCGGCGACCTGCCGCGGGACGAGATCGCCTTGCTGGGCGAGAGCTGCAGCCGCCGCATCGATGCGCTGGTGCACGACCTGGTCGACACCAGCCGCGGCCGGGACGGGATCTTCCAGAGTCCGGGGATGAAAAGCGCCATGAACAGCCTGCGCAATTTCCTGTTCGAGCGCGTCTATCTGGGCTCGGTCGCCAGCAGGGAGATGCGCCGCGTGCGGATGGTGGTTGATAATCTGTTTGATTATTACATGGAACATCCGGAGCTGTTGCCCGAATGGACCGGTGCCGGCCAGAACAGCCAAGCCGTCAAGGTGACCGATTATATCGCCGGGATGACCGATCAGTTCGCCATCCGCACGTTCAAGAACGTCTTCCTGCCGCAGGGGTGGGAGGGCAATTATGAGTAGTTCATGGCGCTGATCAGGCAAAGCTCCATCCAGGCTGTGCGGGACGCCTGCGACATGCTCGAGATCGTGGCGCCTTACACGACCCTGAAGAAGACCGGCGCCAATTACATGGGGCGCTGCCCGTTCCACGGCGAGAAGACGGCTTCGTTCTCGGTTGACCCGGTGGAAAAAGTATATTACTGCTTTGGCTGCGGCGAAGGCGGCAACGTCTTCACTTTCGTCGAGAAGAAGGAGGGGCTTGATTTCGCCGACGCGGTGCGGATGCTGGCCGACAAGTATGTCGTCAGGCTGGAGTTCGAGCAGAGCTCGCCGGGGCAGGAGGAACGGCTCAGACGCCGCGAACGGACGCTGTCGCTCCTGGACCAGGCGGCTACGTATTATTCTCGCTACCTGCGCGAATCGAAGTCGGCCGCCGCCGCCCGGGATTATCTCAAGCGCCGCGGTTTCCAGCCGGAAGTAGTGGAGCGGTTCCGGCTGGGATTCTCGCCGGCGGGCGGCCAGTCGCTTACCCAGGCCGCGGCCGGCAAGGGCTATTCGCCAGCCGAGCTGCTGGGCGCCGGGCTTTCGTCATCGCGGAACGGCCGCGCTTACGACCGGTTCCGCGGCCGGCTGATGTTCCCCTTCACCGATCATCGCGGCCGCGTGCTCGGCTTCGGCGCGCGCGTGCTGGACGACAGCAAGCCCAAATACCTGAATTCACCCGAAACGGACCTCTACCATAAAAGCAGTCTCGTTTTTGGGCTCGGAAACGCCCGCCAGGCCATCACCCGCGCCGACTGCGTCTACATCGTCGAAGGCTACACCGATGTGCTGGCGCTCAGCCAGGCGAACATCGAAAACGCCGTGGCGTCGATGGGCACCGCGCTCACCGAACAGCAGTTGCGGGAAATATCACGTTTCACCAAGAATGTCTACCTGGCGTTTGACGCCGATGCCGCTGGCCAGAAGGCGATGCTGCGGGCGTTGAAGCTGGCGCGGGCACTGGCGCTGTCCGTGCGGGTGGTGCAAATGCCCGCGGGTCGCGACCCGGCCGATTTGATGATGATGGATGACGGCCCGGCCGCCTTCGGGAAACTTGTTGCTGGCGCTCCGTCGTTGCTACAATACCAGGTCCAGGCGGAGCTTTCCGGAGCGGATCTGGACTCTGCCGAAGGACGCAGCCGGGCGCTTGACTTGCTCAAGGAAATCATTCCCGAAGCCGCCGGATCGCTGGAACGCGACGAGCAGCTCAGGGTCATCGCGGACCGGCTCCGCCTTAGCCCTGAAAATGTGGCATACTTAATGGAGTCGACCAATTTTGCGCGATCGGGGTCCGGGGAAGAGGCTCGACGGCGGGTTTTATCTCACGAGGAGATCATCGAGAGGGATTTCCTCAGTCAGTGTCTGGCACACCCTGGGGAGGCCAGAAGGTATTTGCGGGACATGACCGACGCCTATTTTACGACGGCGCCGACGCGGTCGGCGTTTCACTGGGTCAGGGAGAGACTTGGGGGTCAAACCGGGTCTGTCCCCGCCACGCCTGTTTCCGACCTTGACGGAGCGGGCTCCGTCCTGCCCGAGCTTCTCATCAGGTCCAATGCCGGCGACGGCTCTTCCGCCGGCGCCCTTCACGAACTCTACTTCCGGCTCTCCGAAGCCGAGATTTCCCGGCGCATCAATGCCCTCAAGAAAAATCTCACCGACGACGACGATGATTCCGAGAACTTCCGTGAGCTCTGCCGCCTCGAGGCGCATCGACGTGAAATCATCGAGCTGATCCAGGCAGGGGCTTATGAGACCTGAGATGAACCATTCCGACGAGCTGGGCATCGACGAAGTCCGCGATCTGATCAACGAGGGCCGGGAACACGGCTACCTTTCTGCCGACCGGGTCGCCGACGTGCTGCAGGACGTCGACCTCTCCACGGAACAGATCGAGAACATCTACTCGATCCTGCTGGACATGGGCATCGAGGTGGTTGAGGACGATGACGACCTGTTAATGCCGCGGGTGGAAGCCGACCCGAAAGCGGAGGAGGAAGAGATCCTCAGCCGTCTTGACCTCTCGGTCAAGACACCCACCAGCGACCCCGTACGCCTTTACCTGAAGGAGATCGGCCGCGTGCCGCTGCTTACCGCGGAGGAAGAGGTGGCGCTGGCAAAACGGATCGAACGGCAGGACATGGAAGCCAAGCGGAAACTGATCCAGGCGAACCTGAGGCTCGTGGTCAGCATTGCCAAGCGGTACGTCGGGCGTGGCATGCTGTTCCTCGACCTGATCCAGGAAGGCAATCTGGGGCTGATCCGCGCGGTGGAGAAATTCGATTACCGCAAAGGTTACAAATTCTCCACTTATGCCACCTGGTGGATCAGGCAGGCGATCACCAGGGCCATCGCCGATCAGGCGCGCACCATCCGCATCCCGGTGCACATGGTCGAGACGATCAACAAGCTCATCCGTGTGCAGCGGCAGCTGCTGCAGGACAAGGGCCGCGAGCCGACGCCTTTTGAGATCGCCAGGGAGATGGACACCACGCCGGAAAAGGTGCGCGAGATCCTCAAGATCTCGCAGGAGCCGGTGTCGCTGGAAACGCCCATCGGCGAGGAAGAGGACAGCCAGCTGGGCGACTTCATCGAGGACAGCGATGCGGTGGCGCCGATGGAGGCGGTATCCGACATCATGCAGAAAGAGGACCTGGCCGATGTCCTCGGCAGCCTGACCCACCGCGAGCGGAAAGTGATCGAGCTGCGCTTCGGGCTCAAGGGAGAGCATCCGCGAACGCTGGAGGAAGTAGGACAGAAGTTCGGGGTGACGAGGGAGCGCATCCGGCAGATCGAAGCCAAGACCCTGGTAAAGCTCAAGAGTTACCGCGAATCGCAGAAGCTCAGGGAGTTCCTCGAGTAGGCGGCGCCGGGTAATCAGTCTGGGCGGGTCGTCAGGTCTCTGTGGACGCAGAGATTTTTTTATGCCCGCATGTTTCTTGAAAAGCCGCTTTGGGCCAAACTATAATGCAGGGACTCCATTTAACGCTCCTCGGTAGCTCAATGGTAGAGCAACCGGCTGTTAACCGGTTTGTTGCAGGTTCGAGTCCTGCCCGAGGAGCCAGCTACTCGAGTTCGCCGACTACGGGAAAGTCGTCGAGCAGGTCCGGTTCATGGGGGGCGCCGGCCATCTCCGCCGTCAGGTCCATGCCAGCCTCGTGTTCTTCCTGATGCTGGCCGTCTTCCCATAACGGGCTGGCGGAAACGTCGTATACCTTGCCGTTACAGGCAAGATAGACGGGTCCGCCGTTTTCACCGCTAAACCGTTTCAGCTCCTCCAGCGAGAATTTTCTCATCAGCCATCCTCTCCTTGAGCAGGACATGCCTATTCACCGCTTCAGCCGGCGGGCGGCATCAGTCCGTCGCCTTCGTCGCCGGCTTGCCCGGCAATGTCACAAAATGATTGTTTACTACCAATAAGAAGCAGACTGTCAAAGTATATTACCCGGTTTTCGCGGAAATATGCTTTTCAGGGTAAACCCCGATGCCACGTCCACTGGCCAAGCTGTATATTGAAAAAATGAAAGAGCTGCGTTGCCCATATTGTGGACACCAGAAAATAGTCACTTCGCTGCGCGAATTCTCGGCTTGCAAATTCTGCGGGTTCAGGTCAGCTTTCGTAGAGAGCGGCGCGCAGAAGCTGCTGGTAGTCGACCGCGAGATGCCCTTTCTAAGACGCCGCTGCGATGAGCTTGCCGCCAGGATGTCCGGCGTCAGGATCGTCGTGGACAAGAGGATCGTACAGGATGAGCTGGGACGGATCGAGCGCCGCCGCGGCGAACAGGAGTCTGCCGGCCAGGACGGCGCCGGCCCCGCGCGGGCCGGCATTTTCGATCAGGCGGGCTAGAGGGGCTCCGCTCCTGGCGGGCTAAAGCCGGGCGAGGGCCGCGCCGGTCCGGTACGCATCCTCCAGCGCCTGTTCTCTTTCCCTGATCTCACCTTGCTCGTCGATCCCTCTTACCAGCACGTAGAGCTCTTCCCGGGGCTCGACCGCGATGGCATCGAAGAAATATTTCAACGTCAGCCTGGCGCCGTCGAACAGCACCTTGCCCTTCGTGGCGCCCACCCCGATATACGCGCCGTAGCGCGGGGGGGAGCCGGCCGGCCGGGGAAATGGCTCCCGCAGGATGTACTTGAGCGCCCAGTATTTCTGTGTCCGGTCGATCACGGCTTTCAGCTGCGCCGGAAAGCTCATGAAAAAAATCGGCGAGGCGACGACGATCCGGTCCGCCCGTTCCAGCGCCGCATAGACCCGGTCCATGTCATCGGCCGTACTGCACTCGCCCAGCGCGTAACAGTCATTGCATTCGGTGCAGCCGGCGATCCTGAGCGAGGCCGGATGCAGCCTCTCAATCTCCGCGCTGGCATCGGCGGCGCCAGCCAGCGCCCGGTCCAGCAGGATTTCCGAGTTGCCCCCGCGCCGGGGGCTGCCGAGTATGCCCAGGACCAGGACCATTACTCGATCCAGCGGACCTTGGTTTTCAGGGGCTGGCGCCCCGGCGGCTTGGGCGCCGCCGCCGGGTAACCGGCCAGCACCATCGCCACAAGATGCTTGCCGCGGTCTACCTGCAGGTACCGGGGCGCCAGTTCAGGGTCGAAGAATGTGAACCAAAGGCTGCCCAGTCCGAGAGCTTCACAGGTCAGCAGCATGTTCTGGATCACGGCGCCGCAGGAATATTTATAGGCGTCGCGTGTTTCCTGGAAGCTTGCCTGGCGTATGGCAGCAAGTGGCAGGCCGACGATGCCGAAAATGACGGGAACCTTGGCCAGGAAGCCGAGGGGGTAATTCCGGACTGACTTCGCGGCATCTTCCGGCGTTTCGAGTTCCGCCGGCATCGGTCGCACATAGCTGAAGCCACGCACCTCGATCCGGCCGCTGCGCTTGGCCTCTTCGGATAGCTCATACAGGCGGCGCCGGGCCCGTTTACCGGTCACTACCACGAATTCCCAGGGCTGTGAGTTGGCCGGCGACGGCGCCCAGTGCGCGGCATCGAGGATGGTTTCGATTTTCTCCCGCTCCACCGGCCGGTCCAGAAAGGCCCTGTGGCTGCGGCGGTTCCTGATTGCGTCCAGCACATCCATGATTGCGGGCATCCTTCCAACAGCGGGTTGATCTGACGGCATTAATCTAATAACCATTTCCGCAAAAGGCAAACGGCTGGCGCCTGCTTGCAGCCGCAGTGGAATCTATTCCTTAAAGCGTGCCGTTATTATTGCCGATTGTGTCAGCGTAGCCGGAATTTGGGTCCGGCTTTCCCGGCAGAGCCAAAATGTGATGACTGGCCCGGTTTAATCAGCCAACATCAGAAAAGGCCCGGAAAACACGGACATTCAGGCTTTATGGCGCTTGCCGGCACAGATCGGAGCTTGGTAATCAAGGCAGGTGAGAGGTGGGGTGGCAATGGTTTTGGAAGGTCGAAAAAGCAGACTGCTGATCGTGGACGACGAACCCACGGTGAGGGATATCCTCGCCCGGGCGCTCGGCGGCAATGGATATGAATGCGTGCAGGCGGCCGATGTAAGCGCCGCCGTGACCCAGCTTAAAAGCGGCACCATCGATCTTGTTCTCAGCGATATCATGATGCCGGACCGGTCGGGCATCGACCTGCTCGGAGAAGTGATGTCCTGGTGGCCGGATACCGGCGTGATCATGCTGACCGCCGTAGCCGACACGAGCACGGCGGTGCACGCCATGCGGCTGGGAGCGCACGACTACATCATGAAGCCGTTCAACCTGGAAGAGGTCCAGCTGAGCGTCGAGCGGGCGCTGGAAAAGCGTGAACTGGTCCTCTCAAACCGGGAGCATCGCGAGTTCCTCGAGCAGAAGGTTGAGGAGCAGACCGCCCAGATCCGCGAGACCTCGCTGGGAGCCATCCAGGCGCTGGTGGAAGCGCTGGAAGCCAAGGATACCTACACCAACGGTCACTCGCGGCGGGTCACCGAGGTGACCGTCACGCTGGCCCGGGAAATGGGGCTCGGCGAGGATGAGGTGGGCAGGATCCGCCTGGCCGGCCTGCTGCACGATATCGGCAAGATCGGTGTTCCGGAAGAAATCCTGCATAAACCAGGCAAGCTCAGCGGCGGGGAATTCGAACAGATCAAGCGGCATTCCGTCATCGGGGAGAAGATCCTCAAGCCGGTGATCAAGGACGAGGAGATCCTGGCGATGGTCCGTTACCACCATGAGCGTTATGGCGGCAGCGGCTACCCCGAGGGCATTGCCGGTGACGCGATCCCCCTGGGCGCCAGGCTGATGGCGGTCGCCGATGCCTATGATGCCATGACCTCGAACCGGCCATACCGCAAGGCGCTATCCCCCGGGGAAGCGCACAGCCAGCTGCTTGAGAACCGGGGCATCCAGTTCGATCCGGAAGCCGTCGACCTCTTCATCCGTTGCGAGAAGAAGCTTCCTTACTGCCCAATGTCGGCCAACCCGGCGCGCAAGCCCGACAAGCTTGCCAGCTAGCCTCCCGGCGCCGGCCGGGTTTACCTTTTTGCGGTTCAGGGTAATTCTTAAACTACGTAAGGCTTTTCCCTTATTTCCTTTGATTTCATCGGCCGCTAAGCTGGACCCATCATCTGGGGCGGTGGGCGGTAGCAAAAAGAGAAGGAGGAAAATATGAAGATGTATGACTGTGGCATCTGCTATTCTGCCGGCTCGGTAAACAAGTGGGGATACTGCGAGATCTGCGGCGAGCAGCTCGAACTTCCCCGCCTGTTGGCTGGCGGGCGCGCTTCAGCCGCCGGGACGGCCGGCGATAGCGTCGCGGACCCAGCTTCCAAAAAGTTGACCGCGGTTGGTCGGGACGCCGCCTGAAAACCGTCCCGGGGATGTTCTGACTGTTTCTTTGCGCAATTGCCTACCTACCCAATAAGCGACGCCCCTCCGCCCGGTTCCATTTTATTGTGTTATTCTCTTGGGCTTTTTCTCGTGATATAATCACGGCCACATAATGGGGGAGCTGCCCTCAAGCGGCTGAGAAAGTGATGTTGTCACTGACCCCTGGAACCTGATCTGGATAATGCCAGCGCAGGGATGACTCTATGAGGCTGGAGCCGTACCACTGTTGGTACGGCCGTTTGTTTTTAAAGGCCCAGTAATTTTGAGGGAAGGAGACAGGATGGCGGTTTTTCATCCAATCGATGAGAAAGATGTAACCAAGGCGATCGTCGGCTCGTTCATGCGCCAGTTCGAGGAGTACGCCGAGAGCGACGTCATCATCGTCGGCGGCGGACCCAGCGGCCTGATGGCCGGCAAGGAGCTGGCGGCGAAGGGCTTGAAGACGTTGATCGTGGAACGCAATAACTATATCGGCGGCGGCTTCTGGATCGGCGGCTATCTGATGAACAAGGTGACGCTGCGGGCGCCGGCGCAGACGGTGCTGGACGAGTTGGGAGTCCCCTATGAGGAGGCGCAGGAAGGCCTCTACGTGGCTGACGGCCCACACGCCTGTTCGAAGCTGATCGCGGCCGCCTGCGACGCCGGCGTCAAGTTCGCCAACATGACCATCTTCGAGGATGTGGTCATCCGCGACGGCAATCGCGTTGCCGGTGTTGTCATCAACTGGACGCCAATCGTCTCATTGCCGCGGGAGATCACCTGTGTGGACCCGGTGGCGATCGAGGCGCAGATGGTCATCGACTCCACCGGACACGACGCCTGCGTCCTTTCCAAGCTGGAGCAGCGCGGCCTGGCCGAGACGGTAGGTTTCGGCGCCATGTGGGTAGAACGCTCCGAGGATCTGATCCTTGAGCATACCGGGGAATTCATGCCCGGCCTGGTGATCACAGGCATGGCGGTCTCCACCGCCTATGGCCTGCCGCGCATGGGTCCCACCTTCGGCGGCATGCTGCTGTCAGGCAGGCGGGCGGCGGAGGTCGTGCTGGAAAAGTTGGCCGATAAGGTTGCCCCGGCGAAATAGCAGCTGCGGGCCGGGCTGGAACCCGACTGATAAAAGGTGGCCGGAGCGGTGAGTCCCGCAGACCACATCGCCAACGTCCATATATACCGGGAGCCGCGCTGCCGGGCGATTGATTTTGAGGCGGTGGCGGCAGGTATCGGGGAGTGGCTGCCGCGCACGGCGGTGACGCTGCGCGCGCCGCTGCTGGAAGGATGGCTCGAAAATGCCTCAGCGGAGGATGCCGAAGCGCTGGCGATGCGGTTGGCTGAGGCGAAGGTGCGCAGCTTTGACCGGCCGGCGCGGACGGGGCAGCGGGTGCTGCCGGGTGAGGTCGGCTACGAGCTCAGGCGCCTGCAAAACAGGGACGGCGAAGTCTACGGCATCCTTTATGACGCCTGGCTTTTTACCGACGCTGCGCGAATGTTGCTGCCGGCCGCGGAAGCACGGCTGGAAAACGTCCATGTGATTTTCACAAATCAGCTAATCGGAACCTGGGATTTGGCCGACAGACGTTACCATGCGAGAACCGTTGTCTGCGGAGCGCCTTCGATCCTGTCCACTAGCGGCATGGTCGAGGCGCCGGCGCGGGCGCCCGGCTATTATCTCGCCCGGCGCAGCTCAGAAGCCCTGGGTTTACAGGAAGAAGAAAAGATGGAGCTGGCCCGGTCGTATGCCGGCGACTGCCTGCGTCTCGACGACCCCAGACTGACAGACACGGCGCAGGGGCTTGTGATGCAAGCTGTAACTTATAGATTGACCGGTGAACCTTTTTGTGATGACAGGGATTGCAGGCTGTTCAATGCCCACTGGCAGAGCGACCTGATCCGGACGCAAACCGGCGGCGGTTACTGCACTCGGCACGCGGAAATGTTCGCCCGTCTCCAGGCATAGGAGAAACATTTTGAATCTTGGATTGTATGTCATTACGGCTTCGATCCCCGAGCTGGGCAGGGATCATTATGACGTGGCGGCTGCCGCGGTCGAGGGGGGCGCCACAGCCATCCAGCTGCGGGTCAAACGGCGCAGCATGGGTGAGGTGCTGAAGATCGCCACACGCATCCATGAGCTCACCCAGGAGGCCGGCATCCCGCTGATCATCAATGATCATGTCGGCATCGCGATGGCCTCGAAGGCCGAAGGCCTGCATGTCGGACAGGATGACATGCCTGTGCCGGCCGCCCTCAGGATGATCGGCCGCGGCCGGATAGTCGGCAAATCCGTCTCCAATCACACTGAAGCGCTGAAAGCGGTGCAGGAAGGGGCAACATACGTGGGCGTGGGTGCGGTCTATGCTACTGCCATCAAACCGGACCAGCTGCCGACCGGGCCCCAGCGTATCGCCAAGATCAGGGCGCTGTCAAATATCCCCATTATCGCAATTGGTGGCGTCGACGCTGGCAATCTGGGCGAATGCGTCGAAGCCGGAGCCAACGGCGTGGCGGTACTTTCCGCCGTGGCGATGGCCGATGACATGGTTGCGGCCACCACTGATCTGAGGCGGGCTCTGGATGACGCCAGGTCCTCGCTGGTGGTCGAAGCCGGAGCCAAGAAGGCCGGATGATGACGTTGCTCGGACAACTGGCTTCCGGAGTTGTTCCCGCCCGGATGGAAGCCGTGGCGCTCTCTGAATCCATCGACCGGGACAAACTTTGCGAGCTGGTGCTGGCGGGAAGAGTGGTTGTGCCCCGGGCAAGTGGCGGCAGGCAGGTGAGGCCGACCGGCATCGGCAGCGGCCTGAGGACCAAGGTAAATGCCAACATCGGCGCTTCCAGCGAGATCTTTTCCCGTGATGAGGAGATCAGGAAGCTGGGCGCCGCGGTGGCGGCCGGGGCGGATACGGTGATGGATCTATCCAGTGGCGGCGGCGAAGTCGGCCAGTTGCGCCGGACGCTGATCGCCGGCAGCGAGTTGCCGTTCGGGACGGTGCCGATCTACGAAGCCGCGACGGCTGCGCGCGAACGCGGCGGCAGCGTTGTCTCCATGACTCGCGACGATCTGCTGGGCGTCGTTGAAAGCCAGGCGGCTGATGGTGTTGACTTCATGACCATCCATGCCGGCCTGACCCGCTCGGCGCTCGGGCATCTGCAGGCGCAGGGGCGGCTAATGGACGTTGTCAGCCGCGGCGGCGCTTTCATGATCGCCTGGATGCTCCACCACGACCGCGAAAACCCATTTTACGAAGATTATGACCTGCTGCTCGAGGTGCTGGCCAAATGGGATGTCACCATCAGCCTGGGGGATGGCCTCAGGCCCGGCTGTCTCGCCGATGCCAGCGACCGGGCCCAGTTCCAGGAACTGGTGACGCTTGGCGGTCTGGCGCAAACAGCCCGCGAAGCAGGAGTCCAGGCGATGATTGAGGGACCGGGCCACGTGCCGCTGCCGGACGTGGAGGCCAACATCCGCATGGCCAAGAAACTCACCGGAGACGCGCCTTTATATGTGCTTGGCCCTCTGGTGACCGACGTGGCGCCGGGTTACGATCACATCACGGCCGCTATCGGCGGCGCGATTGCCGGCGCCGCCGGGGCCGACTATCTTTGCTATGTGACTTCAGCTGAGCACCTGGGCCTGCCTACGGTCGAAGATGTCCACCAAGGTGTTATCGCTTCCCGGATCGCGGCGCATGCGGCCGACATCGCCAAGGGGGTGCCCGGCGCGCTCGAGTGGGACCGGCGCATGGCCGGCGCAAGAAAGGCGCTGGACTGGGATGCCCAGATCGGGCTGGCGGTCGATCCCAAGGCGGCGCGTTCGATTTACGACGCCCGCCGCAGCTCGTCGGTGGAGGGCTGCAGCATGTGCGGCGAACTCTGCGCCATGAAGATCGTGTCGGAGCATCTGGGGCTGAAGGCTGGTGAGATTTCCGGTTGCTAGTCGGTGAACTGGGCGAAGAGGCTCTGCTTGACCGTTTGCGCCGTCTCTTCTCGTCCACGGCGGCGGCCATATCCGTGGGTATTGGCGATGACGCGGCGGTGACCGGTCCTGCCGCTGGCATGCAGGTCTGGACCACGGATCTGCTCCTCGAAGGAGTGCATTTCAGGAAAGACTGGCAGGCGCCCGAGCAGCTGGGCCATAAATGTCTGGCGGTCAACCTCAGCGATATGGCGGCCATGGGTGCAGTGCCGCGTTATGCGCTGCTGACGATAGCCTGCGCTGGTGACACCCCGGTCGATTTAATCACGGGCATTTGTGAGGGCATCGCCTCGCTGGCGGCCAAAACCGGCACCGCCGTCGTCGGCGGCGACACTACCGGTTCCCCGGGCCCCCTGGCCCTGTCGGTGTCACTCGCGGGAGAGCTTGAGGCCGGAGAGGCGCCGGTTCTGCGCTCCGGAGCCCATCCGGGGGACCGCATTCTTGTAACCGGCCGCCTGGGCGGCGCTGCCGGCGGGCTGAGACTTAGCCAGCAAGGTTCCGGAGCGGGATTTCCCCAATTGCTGACTGCGCTCAACACTCCGGTCGCAAGGCTGGCGGAAGGCCATGCGGCGCGGCTGGCCGGTGCGGCCGCCATGACTGATATCAGCGACGGGCTGGCCACTGACCTGCGGCATATATGCGCGGCCAGCGGCACCGGCGCCAGGATCAGGGCGGATGCCATTCCGGTATCCGAAAGTCTGCCTGAAGCGGCGGAACGCCACGGCTGGGAGCTTCAGGAGCTGGTGATCTACGGAGGCGAGGATTACGAGCTTCTGATCGCCGCACCACCGGATAAAGCCGGCCGCATCGCCGGCGCCATCGAGGCGGCCGGTACCCTCGTGACAGATATCGGCCAGATGACCGCCGCGGCCACGGGCATCGTCATGCTCGATCCCCGGGGCGCGGAACAACCGCTGGCGCAACGCGGCTTCGATCACTTCAGGCGATGAATCCGCCGGCGCTCAAAGCCGTCCTCAGTATCGCCGGCTCCGATCCCGGGGCGGGGGCGGGCCTCCAGGCCGATCTGCGAACTTTCGACCGGCTGGGACTGTACGGTCTCGGCGTTATCACGGCGATCACATCACAAAACACCATCGGCGTCAGCGGCGTCCATCCCCTTGATGCGGCGCTGGTGAAGGAGCAGCTGGGGGTGCTGCTGGCTGATATCAAACCCCGTGCCATGAAGACCGGCATGCTGGCCACTGCCGCGATCGCGGAGGCGGTCGCCGGCGGGATCGCAGAGGCGGGCGGAGCGCCGCTGGTGGTCGATCCCGTGCTGAAAAGCACCGGCGGCGGCAGTCTGGCGGAGCCGGAGCTGGCGCGGACGATCCGCGAAAAGCTGCTGCCGCTCTGCCGCGTGGTCACGCCGAACCTCTCCGAGGCGGCGGTTCTCGCCGGCGCCAGCGTGCGAACGCTCGACGACGCCCGCGAAGCGGCGGCGGAGCTGGTGGCTCTGGGGGCTGCCGCCGCCTGCGTCACTGGCGGGCACCTCGATGGAGATCCTGCCGATGTGTTGTGCGACGGCGGCCGGATGACGGTGATCCAGGGCAGGCGCGCCGGCGATGCGCGCGAATACCACGGCACCGGCTGTCTTTTTTCAGCCGCGCTGGCGGCATTTCTGGCACTGGGCGCCGATCTGGAAACAGCCGTGCGCTCGGCGCACGAATACGTGGCCGGGGGGATCGCGGCAGCCGTCGCTCCCGGACATGGGCTGCGCACGCCCTGGCCGCTCCGGCTTGAACCTGGGCCCGGCAAGCTTTAACCTTAGGGCTCGGATCGTTGCGGGATCTGGGTCCCGCACCTGAAATCGCCCACACGAAGGTGACCCCTGTTTGAGAACGTTGAAGTTAGGTGACAGAGGCAAGGAAGTCCTGGATGTACAGTCCAGGCTCTCCGGTCTCGGATATGACGTCGGCACCGACGGTGTGGATGGTCTTTTCGGCCCCGATACCCAGGCGGCCGTTCTGTGTTTCCAGCAAAAGATCGGGCTTCTTGTCGACGGCATCGTCGCCGAAAACACATGGCAGGAACTGGTGGAGGCGCGCTACGAGCCGGGGGAGAGGCTGCTATACCTGCGCATCCCGCCCTTTCGCGGCGCGGACGTGCTGACCCTGCAGCGTTCGCTCAACCGGCTGGGATTTAATGCCGGACCGGAAGACGCCATCTTCGGCGCCGAAACGGAACGGGCCGTGCTCGACTTTCAGAAAAACGCCGGCATGGTGATGGACGGCATGGTGGATGAGTCCGTCCTCAAGGTGATGGCCAAGGTCACCAAGGACGGCGAGCCCCACAGCAGCGGCGCCAAGATCCCGGACCGGAACGGCGGTTATGCCGGCGGCCGCTCGCTGGGCAGCCTGACCGTGGCGATCGACCCCGGGCATGGTGGCGAAGATACGGGCGCTGTCGCGGCTGGCGGTATCGCCGAGAAGAATCTGAATCTGAAGACGGCGCTCAACCTGGCTGCCGCGCTCAAGCCGCTGGGCGCCAGTGTCGTCCTGACCAGGGAAACCGATTCCGGCGTCGATCTGTATGAGCGGGCGGCGCTGGCAAACCTCAGCAGTGCCGACCTCTTCATCTGCATTCATCACAACAGCGCCACCAGCCACAGGGCACAGGGCGCTGCCGGCTACTTTTTCTGCCGTGAGGGCTACTTCTCCGAGCAGGGAAAGATGCTGGCGCAAAAGATTGTCGACAGCCTGGCGACCGAGCTGCAAGTGCTTGCGATGCCGGTGCTGGGACGGAACTATGCCGTCCTCCGGGAGACCGCGATGACCGCCATTTTGGTGGAGCCGTTCTTCCTCACCAACCTGGCAGGCGTCGCCAGTTTGTCCGAAGATGAGCTTGCCGCCCGGGAAGCTTCGGCTATCATGGCCGGTCTCAGGGCATATTTCGCCGGCCAGTAGTGATTTTCCCTTAGAAAAATGACGCAATTTGCATGAATTTAACGTTATTTAAGCCATTTTTGTTGACTTAATTTAAATGCCTTGCTATTGTTCACCAGGTTTTGTTAGCCAAAGCGGATGCCAACTGACCGACACAGGAGTGTCCTAAAGGAGGCGAAAACCATCAGGTTTAAGCTATTCTCATTATCAGCAGTTAAAAGCAATAAATCCCCCAAAAGCAGCTCCCCACATAAGCATTCCCTCAGAAGACTACCGGTCTTTATCGCTTGCCTCACCTTAATCGCGCTGTTGCCGCTGGCCGTCATGGCTGCCCTGGCGCTGGCAGATCCGGCGGGGGACATCGCGGCCAAGCAGACGCAGGCCGATTCGGTCAAGTCCGAGATCGATAGACTCAACATGCAGATGGAGGCGAAGGTGGAGAGCTATAACGCCGCCAACGTCCAGCTGGCCAAGATACAGGGCAGCATCCAGGAAAATCAGCAGAAGCTGACCCAGGCGTCGCAGACGCTCAGTGTCACCCAGAGCCGCCTTAACGACCGCGTGACAAGCATCTATCGCAACGGCAACGTCGGCATGCTGGACGTTCTTATGGATACCAGCAACCTCAATGATTTTCTCTCTACTTACGACATGCTGTCCAAGCTCAGCGAGCAGGACCGAAACGACGTCGAACAGATCAAGATGTTGAAATCCCAGATCGAGGCCGAGCAATCCAAGCTGGATAGCGACAAGTCATCACAGGAATCGCTTGTCTCCCAGCTGGCCTCCGACAAGAACGACATCGAAGCCAGCATCAATGTCAGGCAGCAGAAGCTGGCCTCGATCAATACCGATATCACTACGCTGCAGCAGCAGGAGCAGCAGCAGGCAGAAGCCAATCAGGCTGCGCTGCAGCAACAGCTGCAGCAGCAGGCGGCAGCGACATACAATAGCGATAGTGGTTCCTCTTCCGGCGGCGGTGGCGGCAGTTCGAGCGCGCCCCCAGCCCCCCATGCTGGCGGCGTGGTAGGCATCGCCATGCAGTATCTGGGAGTGCCGTATGTCTGGGCTGGGGCGTCGCCCTCCGGCTTCGACTGCTCGGGTCTGGTAATGTACGTGTATCGCCAGGTCGGGATCTCACTGCCGCATTCGGCGGCCGCCCAGTATTCAGCAGGCACGCCGATCAGTTACAATCAGCTGTCGCCGGGCGATCTGGTTTTCTTTGGCTATGGCAGCATCGAGCACGTAGGCATTTACATCGGCGGGGGCAGGATGATCCATGCGCCGTATCCGGGCACCGTCGTTCAGATATCGCCGATATCCGGAGGCGGTTCCTACCGGGGCGCCTGCAGGCTCTGATCCGGCAAACAATGGCTATACGAGAGCCCGGTTTATCCGGGCTCTTTTTTGTCCAATATCCAGTAATCGGAGTTTGATTTGAGTCAGCAAGAGAATGACGCGGTTCGGGTGAGGTTCGCGCCCAGCCCCACCGGGCACCTGCACGTGGGCGGCGCCAGGACCGCTCTTTACAACTGGCTTTTCGCCCGCGGCCGCGCAGGCCGGTTTGTGCTGCGCATCGAGGACACCGACCTCTCCCGGTCCACGGATGAGGCCGTCCGGCAAATAATATCCAGCATGCGCTGGCTGGGACTGGACTGGAATGAGGGACCGGAGACCGGCGGTGAGTTCGGGCCGTACAGGCAGATGGAGCGCACGGAGCTCTACCGCGGGGCCGCCGGGCGCCTGCTGGCGGAGGGGAAGGCTTATCACTGTTACTGCACTCCGGCAGAGCTGGAGGCCGAGCGCGCCCGGGCCCGCGCCGAGGGCAGGCCGGTCGTCTACCAGGGCCGCTGCCGCGAGCTGAGCGTGACAGAGGCGCAGGAGTGCAGGGCGGAGGGGCGCGAGGCCGTCATCCGCTTCCGGACGCCGGCAGCCGGAAAGACCGTCGTCAGGGACCGGGTCAAAGGCGACGTCGAGTTCGATAATGCCCAGCTGGGGGATTTCATCATCGTGCGCTCCAGCGGCGTGCCGACCTATAATTTTGCCGTGGCTGTCGATGACGCCGCGATGCGAATCTCGCATGTCATCCGCGGCGATGACCACCTGCCCAATACACCGCGCCAGCTGCTGCTGCTGGAGGCGCTGGGCGCCGCGGCGCCTGTATACGCGCATCTGCCGTTGATACTCGGAAGTGACCGGGCGCCGCTTTCGAAGCGGCATGGCGATGTTTCCGTTGAAGAGTTTCGCGCCCGCGGTTTTGTCCGGGAGGCGCTGAACAACTATCTGGCGCTGCTGGGATGGAGCTATGATGCCGAGACCACCCTTTTTAGCATGGATGAACTGGTTCGCAATTTTTCCCTGGAGCGTGTGGGCGTGACCGCCGCTGTCTTCGACAACGAAAAACTGTTGTGGATGAACGGGCACTACATCAGGGAGATGGACGCAGCCGGACTGACGGTCAGGATCGAGGAATTTCTGGAGGATACGCGGCTGGCCGGTTTGCCGGGAGAGGATGGCAGGCCCAGCGTCGGTGATCTGGTGCCGTTGACGCAGGAGAAGATGAAAACGCTGGCAGACTTCGTGGAGTTGACCGATTTCTTTTTCCTGCCGGTGAGCTTCGAGGAGAAAGCGCTGGCCAAGCTGAAGAAAGACGGCGCCGCGCGGCAGATCCTCAGCACGGCGGCGGAGACCCTGCGCCAGCTGGACAGCTTCGGGATCGAGGCGGTCGAAACCGCCCTGAGAGCTGCCGCCGACTCCATGGAGCTGAAACTGGGGAAGTTCCTGCAGCCGCTCCGGATCGCGCTCAGCGGCAAGCTGGTCACGCCCGGCATGTTTGAAACGCTGGCAGTCCTGGGCCGGGAGGAGAGCATCAGCCGCATCGATGCAGCGCTTGGCATGCTGGCACAGTAGCCGCCGCGGGGGCTGCGCCGGAGGCGCCGTGCGCCGTCGATTGGATCGGGCCTCATCGGGGAATGAACCTCATAAAGCACTTGGAGGTTCGGGCGATGCCACATGTTGAGCTTGCCGCGGGAGTGTACTGGGTAGGGGCCGTCGACTGGGATGCGCGCCGCTTCCATGGCCTGACAACTCCCCGGGGCACCACGTACAACTCTTACCTGATCGTCGACGAGAAGACGGTGCTGATCGACGGCGTGCGCGCGCCTCAGGCCGATATCCACCGGGAACACATAGCCGCCATCGCCGATCCGGCCTCGATCGATTATGTAATCTCCAACCACGCCGAGCCCGACCATTCCGGTAACCTGGAAACGATCATGGCGGCTGTCCCCAAAGCCCGGCTTCTGGCCACAAAGGACGGCGTCAAGCGGCTGGAGCACATCTATCACGGCGGCTGGAACGTGCGCGCGGTGGAAGACGGCGAAGAGCTGGACATCGGCAGACGCAGCCTCCGGTTTATTCATGCGCCGCTGCTGCACTGGCCGGAGACGATGTTCACCTACGATCCGGCCAGCGCGACGCTGTTTTCCTGTGACGCATTCGGCGCCCATATCGCCTCCACGCAGCGTTTTGCCGATCAGCTGGGTTGCCAGGCCGTGCTCGCCGAGACGAAAAAGTATTTTGCCTTTCTCATCTGCGCTTACCGGAAGGCGCTGTTGCAGGCGATGGCAAAGCTCGAACCGCTTGAAATCAACACGGTGGCGCCGTCACACGGTCCCTGCTGGCGCGGCGGCGACGTCGGCCTGCTGCTGGAAAACTACGCCTCGTGGGCCAGACTCGAGCTTGAAGAGAAGGCTGTCATCGCCTTCGCGAGCATGTGGGGCGCCACGCGGCGCATGGTGGGAGCAGCGGCAGAAGGAGTGGCCGCCGCCGGCCTGCCTGTGCGCGTATACGATCTGGAGCGCAGCGACCTCAGCGAGATCATCGCCGACGCCTTCAACAGCAGGCTGGTCCTGCTGGCCTCGCCGACCTTTGAAAGCGGCATCTACCCACCGGTGGAAGCCTTAATTCCTTACCTGCGCGTGCCGCGCATCAAGGGGATGCACGTGGGCTGCCTGGGTTCTTTCGGCTGGGGCGGCGGCTCGGTGCCGAAGCTGATCAGGCTGCTGGAGGCGGAGGGGCATCAGGTGTACCAGCCGGCCCTTACCAACAGGTTCTTCCCCGATGCCGAGGGCCTGCAGGCCTGCCGGGACTTCGGCCGCGCCGCGGCCGAATGGGCGCGGGCCGCAGAATAAAAAAGATTTGGTAGCGCATAGGGGATTTGAACCCCTGCTACCGCCGTGAGAGGGCGGCGTCCTAGGCCACTAGACGAATGCGCCAGATTTGGGCTCGCAGACGAATGTCCCCCGTGCGGAAGCGGTTCCATTCCCGGCCCGAATGCAGATTTTACACAGCAATGTCGCGTCTTTCAAACCACAGTACCGCCGCGGCCGTGCTGATGACGATGGTTCCCGCCAGTACAGCCAGGTCGCCCCAGGCGAATGAGGCGTCATGCAGGTAGCGGTAGGGATCATAGTAATTGAAAAGCGAGAGGAAATGAAAGTGATTGATGAAATCATTGAATTTTGACATGATGTCCAGGGCATAGGCAAAGATAAGCACCCCCGCGGACACGAAGATGGCAAGGGAGCGCGAACTGAAGATTGCGGCGAAGAAGAAGCTGTAGGAGCCGATGGCCGCAAAGAACAGGAATGCCTGCAGGCTCAGCGCGGCCAGGCCTGTATAGCTGATGGAGCCGCCGACGATAGGGGCGCCCACGATCACCGGGACGAGCGTCGTGGCGATCAGCGCCAGTAGCGTCAGTGAGTACAGCAAATGACGCGCGGCGACCACCGTGCGCCGCGCCACTGGCTGCGCCAGCAACATCTCCATCGTCCCCTTCTCCACTTCGCCTGCCAGCGACGCGCTCGCGAATCCGATGGAGAAGACGCTCAGCACCAGCGGCCACATCTGGTTGAGGAACTCGAGTGTGAAAAAGCCGTCGAAGGTGCCCAGGTTGATGCTGGCGCCGAAAGCCTTTCTCAGCGATTCAGGATAACTGTTCCACAGCTGTTCGATCTGGGTGTTCTTGAACGACGACCAGATGGCGACGATGAAGATCGAATAGGCGGCCAGGCCGCAGGCGTACACCAGCAGCGAAACACGCCGGTCCGCCAGCCCCCGGTGCAGCAGATTCTTAACCATCGTCATCAGTCCCGTGGTGGTAAAAACTCATGAAGAAGTCCTCGAGGCTGGGCTGGGTGAAGGTGAGGTCGACGACCTGATAGCGGGCGATCTCCTTGATGATGGCGTCGATGTCGCCGCGCAGGGTGATGCGCAGATAGCTGTCCAGCCTCTTTACGTCCAGCACCTGGGGAAGGGCCTTGAGCCGGCTGATGTCGACCTCCCCGGAGAATGACACATCCATATGGCGGATCTTGTTCTGCCGCAGCTCCTCGATCGAGCGCACATCCATCAGGTTGCCTTCCTTGACGATGCCGACCCGGTCGCAGACACGCTCCACCTCGGAGAGGATGTGCGATGAGAGGAACACGGTCTTGCCCCGCTGCTTGAACTCGCCCAGGATGGCATAAAAAACCTGCTGCATCAACGGATCGAGTCCCAGCGTGGGCTCATCGAGGATGAGGATCTCAGGATCGTGCATCATTGCCACGACGATCGCCACCTTCTGGCGGTTGCCGCGCGAGAGGGCTTTGACCTTCTTGCCCACGGCGAGATCGAGCCGTTCCACCAGTTCGGCGCGCAGGCTGCCGGCGCCGGACCGGAACCCGTCGATGTAATCGAGCAGCTCCTGCACGCGCATGTGTTCGTAAAGACGCACGTCGCCCTGGGTGGCTCCGACATGACGCTTGATTTCAACCGACTGCTTCCATGTATCCAGGCCGACAACCATCGCGGATCCCGCGGTCGGCCTGATCAGGCCCATCAGCATCCGGATGGTCGTCGTCTTGCCGGCGCCGTTGGGCCCGAGGAAGCCGAAGATCTCGCCGCGACCTACGGTGAGGTCAAGGTTCTCGATCCCCCGCGTCGCGCCGTAGAACTTGGTCAGTTCGCGGCAGATGATATTGGGTGTTTCAGCCAAAGATGACTCCATCAGAAGAATGGACCGGCACGTCGCATCCGCATTCATATTCAAAACAGCGGGATGCCATTCCTGCCTGGGTCAAGCGGCGGCCGATGGGGGATATCTGGCTGAGGCGGGAGGACTCGAACCTCCACCGGCGGATCCAGAGTCCGCTGTCCTACCATTAGACGACGCCTCAGCGTTTGGGAGGGCCTGCAGCACCGGGGCCCGGTGGCCCCGGCGGGCTCGGGCACAAAGGCGGTCTGCGGCCGCCAAATAGCTTAGCATAGGTGCAAAGGCCCTGCCAGGGAAAGCCCCGCGCCCATGAAAACGCCTGCAGCGGGCCTCCGCCGGCCTTAAGAATGATCCCGCGGCTTCCGAAAAAATTATAGACATGGACTTATGCACGCATGAAACGGGCAGGAGGCTGAATCTTCATGAAGAGTATCAATGAATTATTGCAGATCATGGTGCAGCGGGGCGCATCCGACCTGCATCTGAAGGCCGGCAGTCCGCCGGTAATCCGGGTTGACGGCGAACTTTACATCTTTGACGAGCAGGCTGTTAATCCGGAGGACATGAAGGAGTGTGCCGCTTCGGTGATGAGCGACAAGCAGATTGCCGTCTTTTCCGAACAGAACGAGATCGATTTCGCCTACGGTTTAAGTGGCGTTGGCAGGTTCCGGGTCAACATCTTCCGGCAGCGGGGCAGCATCAGCATCGCCATGCGCCAGGTGGTGGGCAAGATCCCCAGCTTCGAGGACCTGCATCTGCCGCCGCTGCTGAAGCGGTTGGCCCTGGAGCCGCGCGGCATGATACTGGTCACTGGCACCACTGGCAGTGGCAAGACGACGACGCTGGCGGCGATGATCGATCATATCAATCAGAACGTACGCCGCCACATCGTTACCATCGAGGATCCGATCGAGATCCTGCACCGCGACAACAAGTCGATGATCAACCAGCGTGAGATCGGCATCGACACGCGCAGTTATTCCACGGCGCTCCGGTACGTGCTCAGGCAGGACCCCGACGTGATCTTCATCGGCGAGATGCGCGATCTGGAAACAGTGCGTACGGCGCTGACCGCCGCCCAGACCGGTCACCTGGTGCTGAGCACGCTGCACACGATCGATGTCAGCGAGACAATCAACCGCATCATCGATTTCTTCCCGCTGCACCAGCAGAAGCAGGTGCGCATCCTGCTGGCGGGCTCGCTGCGCGGCGTCGTCTCGCAGCGGCTTTTGCAGCGCGCCGACGGCAAGGGCCGCGTGCCGGCGCTGGAACTGATGGTGATGACCAAGCGCATCCGCGATCTGGTCATGGACTCGGATCAGACATACAAGATCCAGGACGCAATCAGCGAAGGCGATTATTACGGCATGAGGACGTTCGACCAGTCGTTGCTGGAGCTGTACCGCGAAGGCATGGTTACTCTGCAGGACGCCGCCCTGGTGGCCAGCAGCCCGCACGACTTCAAGCTGATGGCGCAGCAGGAAGGCTACGATGTCTCGCTGATCAGCGGCGTGGTGTGAGGTTTGGCAACATCAGTCGATACGGGCCCCTGACGGGGCCCTGTTATTTGGCGGACGGATGATCGCACTGGCGGCTGTACAGGCGCCAGGGGAACGATCTCTGTGTTAGAATATCCTTCGGCCGGGCATCCAGTACTCGGCTTTTACTTCGCGTGGATTCGGGGTGTGGCTCAGCTTGGTAGAGCGCACGGTTCGGGACCGTGAGGTCGGCGGTTCAAATCCGCCCACCCCGACCAGACTTGACTTATTCAAACCGGTGCCTGAAAAAAGCTCACGGAAGAGATCGCTGTATTCAGGGTCTTTCAAATCGCCGTCACCAACGAAGATTTTCTCAAAGAAGGTCTGATTCAGGAGCCTCCTGTTATCAGGTCCAGCCTTTAGATAAGCCTTATGGCAGTTGCCTGCCAAGTTGATAGCTCTTTCCAATAATTCTTGGATGTTATCGTATTTACCATCCAGGACTCTCAGTTTCTCCTCGCAGTCCCCAATTTCATTTACCAGCCGTTCCTGCTCGCCTTTTAAAATATCAATTGCGATAGCACCGGCGTAGTAAGCTTCAACCAGCTTGTATCTTTTGTCTGTCAGCTCATCAATATTCTTGGTCAGTCTCTTTCTTTGTAGGATTGATGACGCCGACTGATTACTATATCTTCCTCCAGTTGCTTCTTTAGCTTTTTAACCGTCGCTGGGGGTAGCTGGATATCTTTGTAGAGCTTTTCCACTTTCTTCTCGACCTCGATAGCGTCCAGATATTTCTGAGAATAACCGTTGTGCCGTTTCTGTCCCAGGCAGTAGAAATATGCATACGTTCCCTTGGCTATCAGGTATGAGAGTCGGGAGCCGCACTCAGCGCAGTAGATGGACCCTTTGAGATAATGCGGATGTTTTCTTTTCCGCTCACCGGCCTGATCTCGGCTTCTCAAGGTTTGCTGGACGCGGTTAAAGAGAGACGGTTCAACGAGAGCTTCATGGAGTCCCGGATATTCAACGTTTCGGTAAGTGACTACTCCCATATAGAACTTGTTTTGAAGTAGCGACGCGATTGAAGATTTGCAGAACTCAGGATATGGTCGTTTCTTTGAGAAGTTGTTCTTCAGACCCTTCTTGGCCATGAGCCTTTGAATCTCAGCCAGGGAGTAATTGCCTGATGAATACAGTTCAAAGCATTCTTTTACTAGCGGTGCCATATCCTCATCAAGAATGACCCGGGCAATGCTTTTGCCTTCAATTGTGTCTCTCACATTCTTGTAGCCGACCGGGGCTCTTGTAACCATCCCGCCTGACTTGGCTTTTTGAAGCAGGCCCTTTTTTACTTCCGAGGAGAGATTGGCGGAGTAGAACTCTGCCATGAGGGCGTGGATACCCTCCACGAAGCGCCCAGAGGCGCTGTCTTCGATGTTTTCAACTACTGATACCAGCTGCGCCCCGGAGCGGGTTAGCACTGCTTTGATGGCCACATGGTCTTCCATGTTCCGGGCGAGGCGGTCGATCTTGTGAACTATTACCGCGTCCACATCTTTTTGCGTGACTCGTGAGAGCATTTCCTGCAGCTGGGGGCGCGCGGTGCTTCTGGCGGACTCGCCTCGGTCCGCATACTCATCAACCAGCGACCAGTCCTTTTCCTTAATCAGTTTCAGGCAGGCTTCGCGCTGGGCGGGAATGGAAAAACCGCCCTCCGCCTGTTCTCTAGTTGAAACTCGTAAGTAGATAACACATCTCATTTGATCTTCTCCGTTTTACTATTTAAAAACCTATTTGCCAATTTATAAGTCAGCTGAACTTTCTTGTCATCTTTGTCCCAGCTCTCAAGCTCCACTTGTATTAAATCCTGGTGTTTCTTGCTGATGTCGCGTAGGGCATTGCCGACTGATTTTCTGACGTACTGGCTTTCGTCGGCTCTCAAGTTACCAAGAAGCCTGATTGCCATCTCGGGATTATCACTGAAGTATGGCCTGCCGGTCCAGATCCTTAGTCCTTCGGTTACAGCGCGCCTGACATTGGGATTTTTATCATCCAGCCAGCTCATTATTTCAGGCAGGGCGGTTGTCAGCAGCAACGCTAAACTTCCTCAAAACAGCAAAATAATTTGTCCCCCAGGGTGAGCAACCCGATATCCTTCGTTTTTGAAGACGCCATCTTCGATACGGAGGAATCGATGCTCACCAAGGAGG
>JAMCRM010000010.1 GCA_023380575.1 Acidobacteriota bacterium
TGGCGGCGCGGGTTCGTGGCCCCGCGCCCGATTCACCAGATCCGGCCCGTTGTTCCTGCAAGCCTCCTGGCCGATCATGCCGGGATGATCGCGGTGGAGATCAAGGTGCGGGTGGATCAGGCCGGACATGTCACCACGGCTGAACTGCTCGGCACCAACGCTCCGGAGATGTTGCAGGAACTGGTGCTGGACGCGGCGCGCGGCTGGCAGTTCGCGCCGGCGCAGTTAAACGGGCGGGCCGTTGCCAGTCAATCCGTGCTCCGCTTCCGCTTCGAACCGTAACCGCCCCGAAAACCTTTTGTTAACATCAGCATCGCCCTGTAGTACACTGGGCTTTAATACTTCGTGGAGGTTCCCGCAATGAAGTTGAGACACCTCGTTTTGCCCGCCATGGGTGTCCTGTTTCTTGCCTGCACATCGTTCGCGCAGACGTCGTCGCTCGAAGGAGATGTGCGAGGAGTGGACGGACAGCCGCTCAAAGGCGCACTGGTCAAAATCGAGCGCCTCGATATCAAAGGCAACTATAAGGTCAAGACCGACAAAAAGGGCCATTATTTCCACGCCGGCCTGCCTCTGGGCACATACCGGAGCACATTGGAAGTAGATGGCAAGGACGTGGACAAGATCAACAACGTCCGGACCCGTCTGGGCGACCCGGTGCGGAACAACTTCGATCTGCAGGCCCAGGCGCGGAGGCGGGCGGCGATGCAGAAGGCCGCCGAGGCCGGCAAGCTCTCCAAAGAGCAGGCCCGTGACATGTCTGCCTAGGAGAAGGCCCAGATGGAAAAGGCCATGAAAGAGCGCGCGGAGGCCATGAAGAAGAATGCCGCCTTGAACCAGACGTTCAACGAAGGCATGACCGCGCTCCAGGCCAAGCAGTGGGACCAGGCCGTGGCCGGGCTGGCCAAGGCCTCCGAACTCGATCCCAAGCAGCACGTGGTATGGGCCCAGCTTGCCGAAGCCTACATCGGCCAGGCGGGCACCAAGTCCGGGGCCGACCGCGACGGTCTGATGACCAAGGGCCTGGAAGCGTATGCCAAGGCGCTCGAACTGAAGCCGGACGACGCCGCCTACCACAACAACTACGCTCTCGCCCTGGTGAAAGCCAAGAAGATTCCCGAAGCACAGGCCGAACTGACCAAGGCTGCGCAGATCAACCCCGCCGGCGCCGGGCAGTACTACTACAACCTGGGCGCGGTCCTGACCAACACCGGCCAGACGGAGCCGGCAGGCGACGCATTTAAGAAGGCCATCGAGGCCGATCCGAACTACGCCGAAGCCTATTATCAGTACGCCCTCAACCTGGTGGCCAAGGCGCAGATGACGCCCGACGGGAAAATCAATCCGCCCGCGGGCACCAGGGAAGCCTTCGAGAAATACATCGAGTTGAAAAAGGAAGGCCCCAACGTCGATTCCGCCAAGCAGATGCTGGCCAGCCTGGGTACCACGCTGGATACGCAGTACAAGAACCCCAAGGCGCCGCCGCCGAAGCCAACCAAGAAGGGCCGGAAGAAGTAAGATTATAGACAGGGGCCGGCCAACCGGCCCCTGCGAATTATGCTGCGATTTTTCCTCCTCAGGATTGTCCTGCCGCTGCTTGTCTTCCTGCTGGTGCGGGCGGTGTTGAAAAGCCTCTGGGCTGCCGTTCAGACATCCTCGCCGGTGCCCCGATCGAAAGAATCCCCGGCGGGCGGCGAACTGAAAAAGGACCCGGTTTGCGGCACCTACGTGGCCCAGGGCGCCGCGGTCACCAAGAAAGTGGGCGGAGAGATACTACATTTCTGCTCCACGGCTTGTCGGGATCGATACAAAAACGGCTGACATTGTAAACTGAAAGCAAGATGCGTGTGTCCTTTGCTCTTGCTGCTCTCGGCTTTTTTGCCACAATTGCGCCCGCCCAGGTTGCGGAATTCTCGGCCAGCGGCGGGGTTTCCCGCTTCGGAGGTGTCACGCTGGTTGACAACCCGCGAATCACCCTGGGCGACGGAGTTCGTATCGCCTTCCGGTTCACGCTGAACACCTACCGCTTTGCGGGACATGAGTTCGGGTACGGGTATGCCCACACGTCGGCCAAGGTCCCCAGCACGGGAGAAAGCCTCGGGATGGGGGTCCACTCGGGCTTTTACGATTTTCTGGTTTACGCCACGCCGGAAGGCTCCCCGATCCGGCCCTTCGCCGCCGGAGGCGCGCAGTTCAGCAGTTTCTTCCCGCCGGGCACCGACATCTATTACGGCAACCAGGTGACGAAGTTTGGCTTCAATTACGGCGCGGGGCTGAAATTCAGGCTGAAGGAGCCATTCGGAGCGCGCGTCGATTTCCGCCAGTACGCCTCGGGCAAGCCGGACCTGTTCCAGACCTCCCAGGGGCCGAGCGGGTGGATGCGCCAGACAGAGGTTTCCGCCGGCCTTTCCTTCTATTTCTAACCGCCTTCCGGCCGGCGCGGGCGCGGCATAATAGCGGATGATGGCCCATGCAGTCACCCTGATCCCCGGCGATGGCATCGGACCCGAAGTGGCGCACGCCACCGTGCGAGCGGTGGCCGCCGCGGGTGTGGCCATCGAATGGGACCGGGTGGACACGGGGGCCGGTGCGCTGCCGGAGGAAGTTTTCGCGTCGCTGGAAACGACGCACGTAGGACTGAAGGGGCCCACCGCGACGCCCATCGGCGGAGGCCGCCAGAGCGTCAACGTGGCGCTGCGCAGGAAGCTCAACCTGTACGTGAACTTCCGTCCCGTGCGCCGCCTGCCGGGGCTGAAGACGCGCTTTGCCGACGTCGATATCGACATGGCCATCTTCCGCGAGAACACCGAAGACCTATACTCCGGCCTGGAACACGAAGTCGTCCCCGACGTGGTGGAGAGCCTGAAAATCATTACCAGGACGGCAAGCATGCGGATCGCCCGCGCCACCTTCGAATACGCGCGGCGGGAAAGGCGGCGCAAGGTGAGCGCGGTGCACAAGGCCAACATCATGAAATTGGGCGATGGCCTGTTTCTGAAGTGCTGCCGCGAGGTCGCCGCGGGCTATCCTGAAATCGATTACAGCGAGCTCATCGTGGACAACGCCTGCATGCAGCTCGTGATGCGCCCGGAGAAGTTCGACCTGCTGGT
>JAMCRM010000011.1:0-3644 GCA_023380575.1 Acidobacteriota bacterium
CGTGGGGATGCTGAAGGACGCCTTCCGCCGCCTCTTCGGCGGCCTGCGTTCCCGGTTCACGTTGGCGCCGCGCGCGGGCGAGATCCGCCCCGCGCTCATGGAGAGAGGGCTTTCGATTCTGCCCCAGGTCATTGACGCTTACATCCTCTCCACCTTCGTGTTCTATTTCGTGCTGCTGCTGGCGAGTTTCGTCGCCATGACCCAGACTTACACCTTTTTCGAATTGCTCAGCGACATCGTCCGCAACAAGATTCCGCTGTCGAAGGTGTTCACGTACCTGGCATTCCTCACGCCGAAACTGATCTACGACACCCTTCCGATCAGCGTGCTGGTCGCGGTCCTGGTCACATTCGGCGTCTTGACGAAACAGAACGAAGTGACCGCCTTCAAAGCCTGCGGCGTGAGCCTGCACCGCCTGGCGCTTCCGATTCTCTTCGTGAGTACCCTGTTCAGCGCCGGGCTGTTCGCCTTCGATCATTATTACGTACCCGAGGCGAATCGGAAGCAGGATGCGCTGCGGAACGAGATTAAGGGAAAGCCGGTGCAGACTTACCTGCGGCCCGACCGGAAATGGATTTTCGGCAGCGGCTCGCGCATCTACTACTACCGGTATTTCGACGCCGCCGCCAACATCATGGCCGGTGTGAGCGTGTACGAGCTGGATCCGGCCACCTTTCATCTGCACCGGCAGATCTCGGCCGAGCAGGCACAGTGGCAGCCCGCTCTCAATACCTGGATTTTTCAAAACGGCTGGACGCGCGATTACCAGGGCATCCGCGGCATTCGCTACCAAACCTATCAAGCCACCACATTTCCGGAATTGAATGAGCCGCCGAGCTACTTCCTTAAGGAAGTAAAGCAGGACAAACAGATGGACTTCCTGGAACTCGACAACTACATCAGGGAACTGCAACAGAGCGGTTTCGACACCGTGCGGCTCCGGGTGCAGTTCTACCGGAAATTTTCCGTTCCGCTGTTCGCCCTGATCATGGCTATGATTTCCATTCCGTTCGGCTTCCTGGTCGGCAACCGGGGCGCCATGGCCGGAATCGGCGTCAGCATCGGGATCGCCATTGCCTATTGGGGCGTCGGACAACTGTTCGAACAGTTCGGCAATGTGAACCAGTTGCCGCCCGCACTGGCCGCCTGGGCTCCCGACGCGATCTTCTCTCTCACCGGCCTTTACCTGCTGCTGCGCATGCGCAGTTGAACGCGCGCTATACGACGGCACGCGGGGCGGTATAATTGCGGTTCCACCCTGGAGGGGCAGCATGCGATTGCGTCTGACGGTAATTGGTTTATTCTCATTTTTCCTTATTCTCTGGGCTGCGCGGCCCGCTTTCGTGGCGCAGCGGAAACAGCCGGCAGCGGCTGCGGGCGAGAATAATTCGGTCTCATTTCTGGCGACGTTCGGGTGCCTGCGGAACGGACCCGAAGTCTACGACGGCAACCTCACGGTGACCGGCGGCAAGATCCTGCGGCTCGTGCCTTGGCGTTTCTTCCAGCAGGACAAGATTAGCGGCGAGACCTCCTGGAAGCTGGAGGTGAAGCGGACCGTGTTCGAAAACCAGCCCGACCGGCCGAACTCGATCGCGGGAGGTTCCGGCCCGGCCCTGAACGTGGTACCCGCGGGCGTTTTCGTGACCGTGCCGGGCTCCAGCACTTCCGTGGAGTTTCAAACGAAACAGGGGAGCTTTTCGGTTCCCGGGCGGCAACTCCAATACGGCCAGGTTCTCCAGTACCTGGATGGGGATGTGGTGGTCGAGAGAGTGCCGGCGGCGGATCGGATTTCCCCTGAAACCAAGGAGCAGCACGACTATCCCTCGCGGGCGGTGACGAAGGCCGGCGTGGTCTGGACCGCATGGCAGGCGTATGAAGATCGCGGCGACAATGTCTACGTGCGGCAGGCCGGCGCCGCTCCGGTAAAGCTGACCACGGGAAAAGGGGATGTCTACCGCACGGCCATCGCGGAGGATCCCGACGGGCGGATGCACGCGGTATGGTCCGAAAGGAAGGACCTGGACTGGAATCTCTACGAGCGCGTTTACGACGGAAATTCGTGGGGCGCGCGCCGGCAGATCACCAACGGAAACAGCCCCAACATGTTCCACAAGCTGGTGCCCGCCTCGGCCGCCGGCCCGCTGCGGCTGATCTGGGTCGGTTATGAGGGCGGGCTTTCGTACCTGTATGTCTCCTCGCTCGATGGCGGCAAATGGTCGCAACCGCAGCGCATCGGCGGACCCAGCGTGTGGAGCCCCGACGCCAGTACCGACCGGCAGGGAAATCTCTACGTGGCTTGGGACAGCTACAAGAACGGCAACTACGATATTTTCTTCCGGCGCCTGCCGCTCGCGGGGACCCCGGGAGAGGTGGAACAGGTCACCTCCTCGCCGCTGTTCGAGGCACACGCTTCGGTGGCGGTGGATAAGCAGGGGCGGCCCTGGCTCGCCTGGGATGAATCGGGCGCGAACTGGGGCAAGGACTGGAATCATGAGGACCAGAACCGCGCCACCGTCCTCTATGCCAACCGGTCCATCAAGGTCGTGGTGAAGGATGGAGATAAGTGGAAACAGGCCGGCGATTTCAGCACCGCGGTTTCCGACCGGTTGCGCCGCTACTGGCAATTCCCGCATCTGGCCGTGGACGGCTCCGGCCGTGTCTGGGCGCTCTTCCAGATTCGCCCTGCCGCAACCAGCAACCGGGAGGACTATTGGTGCGCCGGCGGCATGTGGGAACTGTATCTCACCACTTTCGAGAATGGCGTCTGGCGGCCCGCGGCGCTGGTGCCCGACTCCTCTACCCGGCCCGAAGTCCCCATGCAGGCGGTCGGAACAGCGGCCGGGGTATCGATGGTGTGGGCCAGTGACGGCAGAAGCTTCGGGCAAGCCGGCGGCTTCGGCCAGGCGACGATGCGCCAGTACGATATATTCGGCGCGCAGGCTTCGGCCAGTCGCGCTGCCGGGGCTCCCGTTCTCAACGAAGCGGCGGAGCCGGCGCGCAGGCGGCCCGCGAGGGCCCAAATCATGCATCCGAATGAAAAACAGGATGTGGCGCGCATCCGCGGCTATCGCACCTCCGTGGACGGGACGAATTACCGCATCCTGCGCGGGGATTTCCATCGCCATACCGAGATCTCCGGCGATGGCGCCGGCGATGGCTCCGTCGAGGACTATTACCGCTACATGATCGATTCAGCCGAAATGGATACCGGCATCATCACGGACCACAACGAGGGCGGCGACGTCGAATACAATTGGTGGCGCACCGAAAAATCCTACGATCTGTTCCATATCCGCGACCGCTTTACGCCCCTGTTCGGTTATGAACGCAGCGTGAATTATCCCAACGGCCATCGCAACGTGGTTTTCGATCACCGCGGCGTGCGCACGCTGCCCGTAACCCGGGACGAGCAAAGCGGCAAAGTCAACAGCGGATCGCTCGTGTATCCGTATCTCCGGCAGAACCGGGGCATCTGCATGGAACATTCCCTCGCCACAGGACAGGGCACCGACTACCGGGACAACGATCCGGAACTGGAGCCGCTGGTGGAGTTGTACCAGGGCTATCATGCCGCCTACGAATACGAAGGCGCGCCACGCGCCGAGAACGGCACGCGCCATCTACTGATTCACGGCGGCTACGAA
>JAMCRM010000011.1:3654-4784 GCA_023380575.1 Acidobacteriota bacterium
GCCGGCTTCTGGTGGAACGCGCTGGCCAAGGGTTTGAAACTCGGCGTGCAGTCGAGTTCGGACCACATCTCGACGCATTGCAGCTACGCCATGATTTACACTCCCGACGAGAACCGCACCGACATCGTCGAGAACATGCGCCACCGCCACGCCTACGCCGCCACCGATAACATCATTGTGGACTTCCAGGCGGAGGAGCCGGGTGGCAAGCGGCACATGATGGGCGAAGCGTTCGCCTCCTCCGGCGCCCCTAAGCTCCGGATGAAGATCCTGGGAACCGATGAGATCATGCAGATCGACCTGATCCGCAATAACGAATTTCTCTACACGCAGAAACCGGGGAAGAAAGATTTCGAGTTCGAGTACATCGATAAGAGTCCGAAGCCCGGCGAGAACTATTACTACGTTCGCGTCATGCAACAGGACGGGAACCTGGCGTGGAGTTCGCCGATCTGGATTAAACAGTAAGCGCGGGGAGTTCCCCCGCCATTATGCGGGTCCGCAGCTATGGCAACTCGGGGCCTGTTGTGGTGGTCCTGCACGGGGGGCCGGGCGCCCCAGGGTATATGGCCCCCGTGGCGCGGGGACTTGCGGATTCGTTCCGGGTCCTCGAGCCCTTCCAGCGCGCGAGCGGCGGCGAGCCGCTCACCGTCCCGCGACACATCTCGGACTTGCACGAGCTGATCGCGTCGTGCGGGAAAGCGCGGCCGGCGCTGGTAGGTTCCTCCTGGGGCGCCATGCTCGCCCTCGCCTATGCCGCGGCGCATCCGGATTGCGCCGGGCCGCTCGTCCTCATCGGTTGCGGCACCTTCGATACAGCCGCGCGCAGCCGGTTGCAGGCAACCATTGAGGAGCGCATGGACGATGACCTGCGGCGCCGCCTGGAGCGATTGCCGCGGGAGATCCCCGATGCCAACGAGCGGCTCAGGGTAACGGGAAGCCTGCTGCTGCCGCTCTATTCGTACGATCCAGCCACAACCGGACAGGAGATCGAAACGTGCGATGGGCGCGGCCATGAGGAAACCTGGCGGGATATGCTGCGGTTGCAGAGTGAAGGCGTGTATCCGGCGGCCTTCGCGGGCATCCGTTCCGCCGTGCTCATGCTGCATGGCGCGTTCGATCCCCATCCA
>JAMCRM010000012.1 GCA_023380575.1 Acidobacteriota bacterium
AACCGTGAGGCGTTGTGGTGGAAACAACCGGCGCGAGATGCAGGATGAAAGCAGCCTGTCCGGCGGACGGACCGCGCGGCGTCTCGTCAAACGCCCGCCGGATCCTCTCCGCGAATTCTCGCCGGTGTGCCGGTGTGCAGAAATCCCCGTCGAACAGACTCCGAAAGCCCCAGACTTCCTTGCCGCAATACTGGCAACGCACCCTCGACGGCCTCCAAGGTTATCAACGACCAAAAATCCAGCCGCGGGGGAACCGGCTACCTGCCCCCACTCTATCCGCTGGCACGCGCGCAGTCGATGCCGACCATGGATAACGTCGGGACGATGCCGAAAGTTAGCGCAGCCCCACAGCACCGGCGAGGATGCGCCGTAGCACACCGGCCCCTCGCGCGGTCTGCGCCGGTGGGAACTTGACGACGATCGGAATCGCCCGGGAGGGGCGTGTGCTACAGTTTGGGTGTCGGACACCCTGCCCGGGTGGCGGCAACCGGCGGATGTGGCGAAACCGGCAGACGCAGCAGACTTAAAATCTGCTGGCCCGTAAGGGTCGTGTGGGTTCGAGTCCCACCATCCGCACCATTCCGGTTAGAATAGCGGCGTGCTGCTTCCCCTCCTCCTGCTTGGCCTGCTGGCGCCGCAGTACGATCTTGTGATCCGCAACGGCCGCGTCATCGACGGCACGGGCGCGTTCTGGTACATGGCCGATATCGCCATTCAGGGCGACAGCATTGCCGCCGTCGGGCATCTTGGCAATGCCCGCTCCAGAACCGTTATCGACGCGCGCGGCCTGGTGGTAGCCCCGGGTTTTATCGACATTCACACTCATGCCCGGCGCAATTTGTTCAAAGTACCCACCGCAGAGAACTACGTGCGCCAGGGCGTCACTACTCTCATCGAAGGCCCGGACGGCAGTTCCCCCCTGCCGCTGGGGCCGTTTCTGGACAAGGTGGCCGCGCTGCGGCCCGCGGTGAATTTCGCCATGCTGGTGGGGCACGGCAGCATCCGCGCCGCCGTGATGGGCCTGGAAAACCGCCACGCCACTCCCGCTGAAATCGAAAGGATGAAGGATCTGGCGCGCCAGGCCATGGAGCAGGGCGCCTTCGGCCTCTCCACCGGGTTGTTCTATGTGCCCGGGAATTACAGCAATACCGAAGAGGTGATCGAGATCGCCAGGGTGGCCGGGGAATATGGCGGGGTTCATATTTCCCACATCCGCAACGAGGCCGCCGGCATTCTCGACAGCGTGCGTGAGACCATCCGCATCGGCGAGGAAGGCCACCTGCCGACCCAGATCACGCATCACAAGATCATCGGACGCGCCAACTGGGGAGCCAGCGAGAAGACCCTGGCGCTGGTGGAAAGCGCGCGCGCCAGGGGGGTGGATGTCACCATCGACCAATACCCCTACACCGCCTCCTCCACCGGCACCGGCGCGCTCTTCCCCCAGTGGGCCCAGGCCGGCGGGCATGCCGCCCTGGTGCGCCGTCTGCACGACCCCGAAACCCGCGCCCGCATCAAAGCCGCCATCGTGGCAGCGATCCTGAACGATCGCGGCGGCGGCAACGCCAGGAACGTCTTCATGTCCGCCTGCGGCTTCGATCCCGCGCTCGCCGGCCGCAGCCTGGCCCAGATCACCGACGCCCGCGGCCTTGCCCCGACTCCGGAAAACGCCGCCGAAGTGGCCATGGACATCCAGGAAAAGGGAGGTTGCTCGGCCGTCTATCACGCCATCAGCGAACCGGACGTGGAGCGCATCCTGCGCTATCCCTTCACCATGGTCGCGTCCGACGGCGAAATCCCCATTTTCGGACAGGCGGCTCCCCATCCTCGCAGTTACGGCACCTTCGCCCGGGTGTTGGGCTACTACGTGCGCGAGCGCCACCTGCTCACCCTGGAAGACGCCGTCCGGCGCATGTCCGCGCTGCCCGCCAATCGCCTGCGCCTGCTCGACCGCGGCCTGCTGCGCCCCGGCATGAAAGCCGATATCGCCATTTTCGATCCCGCCGCCGTGGCCGACCGCGCCACCTTCGCCCATCCGCACCAATACGCTGTCGGGGTGCACCACGTCCTGGTGAATGGCGTCCCCATCCTCCTGAACGGAAAGATGACCGCCGCCCGGCCCGGACGCGTGCTCCGCCGCCGGTAACATTTGACGGCCCCGCGGCATCATTGCTTCCATGAAACTGGCAGTGTTGTTTCTCTCGTTAGTTACCGTAACACTCGCAGCAGATGTTACCGGAAAGTGGGTCGCGCAAGTCCCCGGACGAAACGACCAGACCATGGAAATGACCTTCACCCTGAAAGCCGAGGGCAACAGCCTCAGTGGCGAAATCAGCAGCCCCCGCGGTTCCCGTCCCATTGAAGAAGGGAAGATTTCAGGCCAGGAAATCTCTTTTTCTCAAACTCTCGAATTCAACAACAACAAATTCAAGTTCCTTTACAAGGGCGTGGTGGAAGGCAACCAGATCAAGTTCACGCGCGAGCGCGAAGGCGGCCAGGGCCGCAAACAGGAATTTGTCGCAAAAAAGGTGTCCTGAGCCCCCCTGCCGGGCATCTGTGGTACCATTCTAGAGCTACCGTATGGGCTTCAGACGCACTGTCTGATTTCCCGTAATGTGTTGAAAATGCGCCCGTAGCTCAGTTGGATAGAGCGGCTGGCTTCGAAGAAGCATTGCCAGGGCGTTGCGATAACCCTATATAAATTCAACAGCTTACAAGAGGGCAGTGGCGGAAAGGGCTACTGTCATGCAGAAGCTGTTTGCCCAGTTCGTACAAGAACGGGCATTCCTGAAGAACGTCACCCGCAAAACGGAGCGCTGGTACACAAACACGTTCTCCGCCCTGCACCGCTATTACCGACCCGCGTTCACCCTCGACAACATCTCCCATGATGGGCTGAAGCAGTGGGTCATCAACATGCGCCAACATGGCGTCCTGCCGGTCTCCTGCAACACCTACATCAAGGGTGCGAATGCTTTCCTGCGATGGATGCATGAGGAAGGTCACCTGCCAATTCGGTATACGGTTCCTTGCCTGAGGGCAGAGAGGAAGGTGATCGAGACATTCACACCCGAGCAAGTCCGCCGGTTCATTCGGTGCAAACCAGACCGCCAAGTGTTCAGAGAATGCCCGGTAGTTCGTAGAAATTAGCGACTCTCCGCTC
>JAMCRM010000013.1 GCA_023380575.1 Acidobacteriota bacterium
GCAAGCTCGGTGGCGCTGTATTCGCGGGCGAGAAGAGCCCGGCGGATGCGGTCGATGGTGAGGGACGGGATTTCCATCAGCGTTCAATCACCTTGGGCACTTTGAAGCAGCCGGCGCCGGGTTGCGGGGCGTTGGCCAGCGCATTCTTCTGGCCCAGCGGCGGCACGGGGAGGTCCTGGCGCAGCGTGGCGGTCTCGCCGGTTTCGAACAGCACCTGGGCCATGGGGGTCACCCCGGTGGTATCGAGTTCGTTGAGCTTGTCCATGTGGGCGAGGATTTCATCGAGATCCGCGCCCATGCGGTCGACTTCCTCGTCGCTAAGCCGGAGGTTAGCCAGGCCGGCGACGTAACGGACTTCCTGTTCGGTGATTTTCACGCGAGCGCCTTCTTCCTGGACGCGCGGTAAATATGGCGCAGGACGGGGTCGGAGATGCCGTCGGCTTCATCCCCGCGGGCGGTGGAGAATGCGGCACGCTGCGGGCCGCGGCGGGGCGGCACGATGCGGAATTCGAGGTCGTCCACCAACCCGGGGCCGAGCTGTTTTTCGAGGTTGCGCAGGATCTGGCCGGCAAGGGAGAACAACTGCCGTTGCCAGACGTTGTCTTCGACTTCGACAACCAGGCGGGAGCGGACCATGTCCACGGCGCGGGCATGGGCGGCTACGGTTTTGCCCACGGCGCCGGGCCAGGCGTGGCGGACCAACTCGCCCGCATTGAGAGCGTCCGGGGGGAGACCAAGCTTTCGGATAAGCCGGCTGGCGCGTACCATGTTGGGGAACGTGAACATTCTACCATGCGGGGCCGGCGGCAAGGTTCAAAAAATGACTCATTTGGGTCATGTGCCGGAGGCGTGCGGTTCCGTATAATCGGCTCATCAATTCACGGCGGCGCTCCTTTCCTTCGGCGAGAGGAAATCCGAATCGGAGGTTCGGACCCGCACGGGCCAGCCATTGCACCCGCCAAAGGCGGCTGCGTGCGCGGGGCGCGCCGCCCGTGGATCGGGTTACGAGTCGGTCTTCAGGCGCGCCACGCTCGACAGCAGCAGCCGCATCAGTTCGCCCTGCCGGCTGGCCCCGGTCTTGGAAAAAATGGCCTTCAGGTGGTTGCGGGCGGTGTGCCGGCTGATGGCCAGTTCCGCGGCGCAGTCTTCGATGCTCCTGCCGGCGAGCAAGGCTGCTGCTACGCGCGATTCCGCGGGAGAGAGCCCGAACAGAACACCCAGCACCTCGCGGTCGGGCCGCAACTCGCGCTCCGGGTCGGTGACGAAGACGATAGCGGCGGGGCGATGGCGCGGCGGACCCGCGCCAGTGCGAAAGGGGATTACCAGCACGTGCAGCGCGGGGCGGCCGGAAGGGCGTTCAACGGCCAGCGCACCGCCGCCCACCAGACCGCGTCCGTTGATCGTGGCACCGGCGGAGAAAATCAGCCGGCGCAGCCGTTCCTGGCGGTTCGTTTCAGCCGCACAGAGGCATCCCTGGCTCAGCCAGAGGCCGTCGCGGGCATTGAGGCACTCTTCGGCGGCGCGGTTGGCAAGCAGCACCCGGCCGGTCTGTTCCACCAGCATGCAGCCCATGGTGATGGTGTCCAGAGCGGCGAGAGCGGCGGCCGACTGTACCCGGAACATGGCCGTGCGGTCCTGCAATTCGAGGGCGCGCCGCAGGTGAGGGGTGAGCGTGGTCAAGAGGCCGATGTGGCCTGCATCGAATGCGCCCGCGCCGCGGGAACGGAAGAAACTGCAGAACGACGCCAAACCCCGGTCGAAGCGGATGCAGGCGGCCACGGAGTGCATGACGTTCTGGCCGCGCAGGAAATCCTGGTAGAACTCGGTCTTGACCAGTTCGGAGGGCGAGCAGGTCTTTTCACTGAGGCGGCCCTGATCGGGCATGGGCATGTCGACGCCCTTCATCCAGACATTGGTGCGCCAGTAGTAATCCACATAGGACTCTCCGTACACCGGGTCGATCCGGGCCGTGGCCACGACGTGCTGGCGCGGTTCGGCGAACTCATGCTGCAGGATCAGGCCGGAGGCGCCGCCCAGAACGTCGCACAAGCGGTTGAGGAAGTCGGGCCAGGCGGACGGGTCGGTGGAGGCGTCGTAGATGGACGATACCAGCGCCAGAAGGTCCCGCTCGCAACCCATGCGCTGCTAAATAACAGGATTGGGGACAGGAGTCAAGAGGCTTTTCGCCGCGTGCGCTTGCGGGCGGCGGGTTCGGCGGACCCGGCGGTGGAAGCGGTGGCCGCCTGCATGGGTTTCTTGCGCTCTGCCAGGCTGCGCTTCAGAGCTTCCATGATATCGACCACGGGGGCAACCTGGGGCGCGGGGATTTCCACCACTTTCCGCCCCTGGATCTTCGCATCGATCATTTTTTGCAGGTTTTCACGATAGGTATCGCGGTATTTTTCCGGCTGGAACTCGCCGGCAAGGGCATCGATGAGGGTCTTGGCCAGTTCCAGTTCCTTCTCTTTGACCGCGCTGGTATCGGTGCGGAACTCCTGCACCGAGCGGATCTCGTCGGCATAGTACATGGTGTGGAGCATGATGCCGCGGCGCGAGGGACGCAGGATGACGACGTGTTCGCGGTTGTGCATGGAGACCTTGGCGATGCCGTAATACTGCGACTGGCGCAGGGCCTCGAACAGCAGGGCATAGGGTTTTTCCCCGCCCTCATCGGGGGCCATGTAGTAGGAGCTTTCCAGGTAAATGGGATCGACGTCGGCAGCCTTGACGAATTCCTGGATCTCCATCACACGGGCGGTTTTGGGAGCCACCTTGCGGATATCTTCCTCATCCACTTCGACGTAGTGGTCCTTCTCGAATTCGTAGCCCTTGACCAGTTCGTTCCGCGGCACGGGCTTGTCCTCCGCCTGGCAGTAAATCACCTGGCGGATGCGGGAATGGTCCGGGGCGTGTAGGAGGTTGAAACTGATGGTGGCGCCGCGGGCGGCGCTGTACAGGCGGACAGGAAAGGAGACCAGCCCGAAGGTGAGGTGGCCTCTCCAAACAGTAGTTGCCATGTGATTTCCCTTACTTCCGATATTGATGCCCAGCGGCGGCATCCGGGACAATGAGCGCATGGGGCTGGAAGAGTACGCGCGAAAGCGTGACTTCACGCACACTCCGGAACCCGCGCCCGAAAACCCGCGCGGAAAAAAGTCTGCAAAAACGCTGCCATATTTCTGTGTGCAGCGGCACGACGCCACGCGCCTGCATTACGACCTGCGGCTGGAGATGGCAGGAACGCTGAAATCGTGGGCGGTGCCGAAAGGACCCACGCTGGACCCTTCGGTGAAGCACCTCGCCGCGCATGTGGAAGACCATCCGCTGGAATATGGCAGCTTCGAGGGGAATATTCCGGAGGGCAATTACGGCGCGGGCAGCGTGATGTTGTGGGACCGGGGCTCGGTGGAATACGCCGGTGACCCGGAAGAGCAGTACGCGCGCGGCGACCTGAAGTTCATCCTGCACGGGGAAAAGCT
>JAMCRM010000014.1:0-735 GCA_023380575.1 Acidobacteriota bacterium
CGCGCCGGACGCGCACAGCAGTGCCGCTTTCACGTACGTGACCCCTCCGGATCTTTTCCGTTTTTCCGCTTTGAGCGTGGCGCAGGGCGCTGGCGTCATCGACTGGACCGCCGATAGCAGGGACAAATATTTCTCCGTCGATGGAGGTCTCACCAGCATCGCTGCCTTTTCGACCGGCATCCATTACGGCGATGGACGTCAGGCAAGCCCCTGGAAGGACAATATGGGGCTCGGTATCATGGACCCCACCGCCGCACCCGGCGAACTGCTGTCGATCAGTTCGAACGACACCCGCATGTTTGACGTCATCGGCTGGAATCGCGCCACGCCGGAGCCGGCAACGTTCCTCCTTTGCGGCATCGGCGTCGCCTTCCTGCTGCTCCGCCGTTCCCGCCCGAGAGTGCCGTAACTCGCAATCCCAGGCGCCGCAAGCTTCTCTGTACAATAGAGAAGAATGCTGGAATTCGATGTCGTCGGCGTAGGCTTGAATGCAACCGACAGTCTGTTGGTGGTGCCGCATTTTCCCGCCTACGCCGGAAAAGTCCCGTTTGAGCAGGAGATCGTGAGCCCGGGGGGGCAGGTGGCCAGCGCCCTGGTGGCCTGCGCCGCGCTGGGGCTGCGCGCCAAATATCTCGGCACCGTGGGCGATGACGAGCGCGGCCGGATCCAGTTGGCCAGTCTTCAGGAGTTCCACATTAACCTGGATGACGTGCAACTGCGGAAGAATTGTCCGAA
>JAMCRM010000014.1:745-2733 GCA_023380575.1 Acidobacteriota bacterium
CAGCACCGGCGAGCGCACCGTGCTCTGGAACCGCCCGGACTGCCTGCGGATCGATCCCGGGCAGATCGCCCCGGAGCAGATCGTCTGCGCCCGCCTGCTCCATATCGACGGCCACGACACTCCCGCGGTGGAACGCGCCGCGCGCATCGCGCGGGAAGCGGGCATGGCCGTCACCGTGGACGTCGATACGATTTACCACGGCTTCGAACGCGTGCTGCCGTTTGTCGATTACCTGGTCGCCAGTTCCGAGTTTCCGGTCCGATGGACCGATGAGAGCGATCCGTTCAAAGCGCTCGATATGATTCAGCGCGAGTACGGGATGCGGGTCGCCGCCATGACGCTGGGCGCCCACGGGGCGCTCGCGCTCTCGGAGGGGAAATTTATCTATTCGCCGGGCTACACAGTGATCTGTGCCGATACCACCGGCGCCGGCGACGCGTTCCATGGCGCGTTTTGCTATGCTGTCCTCGAAGGCATGGCCATGCCCGAGGCTCTCGATTTTTCCAATGCCATGGCCGCGCTGAACTGTACGGCGATGGGCGCCCGCGGGGGCATCGCGGAACTGGCCGTCATCAAGGCATTTATGGAGCGCACCGGGCGGCGTTCTCATCCGGAGTTCGCCACGCGCAGCAAGACAGCCGTCCCGGCCATCTAAATGTTTCCCCTAAAAGACACACAGCCCAGCTACTCCAAGCCGCTCGTCACCCTGGGGCTGATCGCGGCAAATATTCTGATCTTCCTGTACGAATTCTCTCTCGATCCCTACTCCCTGAATCACTTCATCGGCAATTACGGCCTGGTTCCGGACCGCTTCCATGCCTACCAGATCATGACCTCCATGTTTATCCATGGCGGCTGGCTGCATGTGCTCGGGAATATGTGGTTTCTCTGGATATTCGGCGACAACGTGGAAGACGCCCTGGGGCACGGCAAATATCTGATATTTTACATTCTTTGCGGGACTGCGGCGGCTTTCGTGCAACTGGCCGCCAGTATGGGGTCGTCCGTGCCCACGGTGGGCGCCAGCGGCGCAATCGCCGGCGTGATGGGCGCCTATATCGTGAAATTCCCGCAATCCCGCATCCTCACGCTCGTCTTCATCTTCTTTTTCATCACCACGTTTGAAGTGCCGGCGGTAATTATGCTGGCATACTGGTTCCTTATCCAGTTGTTCAGCGGGGTGGGCAGCATCGGCTACTCAAATCTTTCCCAGGGCGGCGTCGCCTGGTTCGCGCATGTGGGCGGTTTTCTCGCCGGCATGGCCCTGATCAAAATCATGGGTACGCGCCGCCGCTACTCGCGCCGCCGCGATATTTACTGGTAAATGCCGGAAGTCACTCTTTATACCCGGCAGCAGTGCTGCCTTTGCGAGGACGTGAAAAGAGTGTTGGAGGCGGCACGGGCGCGAGCCGTTTTCGAACTGGAAGAGATCGATATCGACGGCGATCCCGAATTGCGCGCGCGCTACAATTCCGAGGTTCCGGTGATCGCAATCGACGGCAGAAAGGCGTTCAAATACCGCGCCGGCATGAAGGAATTCCTGAAGAAACTGGGGGCGAGGAGATGAATCTCGACGTGCTCGCGATTGCCGCCCACCCCGACGACGTGGAGCAGACCTGCGGCGGCACCCTCCTCCGCATGGCCGAAGCCGGATACCGCACCGGTGTTCTGGATCTGACGGCCGGCGACATGGGTACGCGCGGCGCCCCGGAGCAGAGGCTGGCCGAAGCCGCGGCGGCGGGAAAACACCTGCTGTTAAAATGGCGCGGCAACCTGCGCTTCCCCGACGCGCGGTTGGAAAACAACATCGCCGCGCGCATGAGCCTCGCCATGAAAATCCGGGAACTGCGGCCCCGCGTGGTGGTGCTGCCGTATTGGGAAGGGCGGCATCCGGACCATTACCGCGCCGGCGAACTCGGCTACGAAGCCTGCTTCCTGGCGGGCCTGAAGAAACTGGACGAGTCCTCCGAACCGCATCGCCCCTACAA
>JAMCRM010000015.1:0-3657 GCA_023380575.1 Acidobacteriota bacterium
TGCATGCCCCAGCGCTGGAACTGCTGCCACTTCATGAAACCTTTGCCGGAGACCCGCGCCCCCAGGCCCTTGATTAACTCGGGCATAGCCGTGCGCAGCACGGGGTGGCCGGGAATGAAGTAGACGCGCGGGTCGTTCTTGTATTCCGGCTTGGCGGCGTCGTCGATCACAATGTACGGCCCTTCGGCGAGGTGTTCCTCGAAGCGCGGATCGTCAACGTCGCCGAGCATGATCGTGGGCGTCCCTTTGGCCCAGATGAGCTCCCATAGCTCACCGCGCCGCACCATGCTGTCGAGCACGCTCTTGATGTGGCCGATGGTGCCGGGCAGCGTAACCCCCTTACCGACCAGGAAATTGAGCGGTAGATAATTGTAGCCCTGGTGGCCGGGCCAGGCCTTGAAGGCCACCTGTTCGAGCGGGACGCCACGAATCTCGACGGGGTCGCGCTCCCCGAGGTTGCGCAGTTCCGCCTCCTTGGCGATTTCGAGCTTTTCGGGGTCGTGCCCCATCAGGCGCGCGATGGTGACGTCTGTGGCCACCGGGTCGGTGGAAGCCAGAATGCAACCGCACCAGTGCGGCTGGTCGGCGATGGGGCCGTCGCCTTCACCGGCGATCAGCGCGTCCACCACGCACAGGGTGGGGCGCGTCACGGACATGATGTCCATGAAGCGCCCCAGCATCTCTTCGTCGCCGTGGTTGTGCTCGCGCCAGTTCTGGTTGACCGTGCCCACCCAGTTCTTGAGCGCGCCGGAGATTGGCTCGATGTGGTGGTTCTTGGCTTTGGGCGCGTCGATGATGACATCGGCCTCGAGCAGCGGCACAGGCAGGGGAGCTTCCTTGATCACGCCTCCGTCGGGAATGGGTACCATGCGGTTAGGCACGCTGTCGCTGCCCAGATCGATCAGTTCCGCGCCTTCCTTTTCGGCCACTGCGGCGATGCCGGTGATCCGCATACACTCCAGCGAGGAGAAAAAGCCGCCGCTCGATTCGGCCACCTGCACCTTTCCGGCGCCAGCTTCCTTGGCCAGAATGATGAGCGCCCGCACCACCAGAGGGTCCGTGGTGCAGCCTTCCTCGGCGGAGTAGAAAACCGTGTTGTTGGGTTTGATGAGGACGGTTTGCCCGGGCTTGACGAACTGCGCCATGCCGCCCAGGTGGGACAACGCTTCGCGCACCAGCCCCAGGACGCGTTCCTCGGAGCGGTGCTTCTCATTGGTGTGAGCGATCGCAACGATGGCCATACATCGAGTTTGCCCGCGAGCGACCCGGGGCCTCAAGCCTCATCCGGCGGGCGTTGCTGGAAAAGGAACACTTGCGCGGCAGGCTTGTACGCCAGTTCGCGAGCTCGTTGTTCGCGGCAACGGCCGCGGTCCCGCCAGATCGCAATGATCGGCTGCGGTCACCCTACGGCGTGGGGATGGGGGCAATGTCCATTGCAGAACCACTCACCTGCACCTTCAACACGGTATCCCCGGCTTGCCTGTCCTTCTCCGCGACTGTAATGCGCAAACCATCAGCCGTCTGATCGACTCTCCCCCGGCCGCCGGACAACAGAGAACTCTTCAGCACCTTCTTGGGTAACGGCGGCAGGATGACAGACTCCCCATTCCATCTCAGGACGTGAAGATAGATCGTGCCGGCCTTGCGGGTGGACACAACGAACTTGCTGGGCATATAAGGCCCGCCGCGGGTGCCGTATATGCTCTCCCCGTTCTTTTCGAGCCAGGCTCCAACGCGAAGCAACCGATCAGCTTCGCGCGGGTCAATCTGGCCGGTGGGCATCGGTCCGACGTTCATCAACAGGTTGCCGTTGCCACCGGCGGCGCGGACAAGGCGCTGGAGAAATTCTTCGTACGGGATGACTTTCGCTTGGAAGCCGTGCCACCCCCAGAATCCCGTAAAGGTCATGCAGGACTCCCAATCACGCTCGAGATTGAAAGTCCCGATACTTTGCTCGGGAGTGAAATAGTCCGCAGGCACGCCGGAGCGATCGTTGATGATGATGTCCGGCCTGAGTTCGTAGATCATGCGGAACATCTTGTCGCTCTCCCACATCTGCCACGGGTAGTATTGTTCGGAGTCGAAGAAGATGATGCGTATGTTTCGATACCTGGTAAGCAATTCCCGGATCTGGCTGTGCATGTACTCGTTGTACTTTGCCATCCGCTCCGGGCCGTAGTCGGGGTGGTGCCAGTCGCGCTGCGAATAATAGACGCCAATGTCACGATGAAACGGCGTGTTCATTACATTGTAGTCGGTGAACCTGGTGTCCCACATGCAGAAGCCGTTGTGGTGCTTGGAAACCTGGATGATGTATTTGATCCCCGCCCGCTTGGCGATACCGACGAATCTGTCGGCGTCAAACATACCGGGATAGAACGATTTGTAGAGGTTGTCGTATACTTCGCGAGGCACCGGGGGCTTGAACCAATCGAGCCAGAACCTATGCTCGTGAATATTGAAGAGTTCGGGGCTGGGGCGCGGATTATCGCGCAGGTGCTCACCGTCATCCTCGTAGAATTGCTTGCTCCAACTGATCTCGCTCGCTGCTACGCTCGAAGGGTCCCAGTGGATAAATAGGCCTAACTTCGCATTTCGCCACCAATCAAGGCGGCGCTGTGAAGCGAGGGACTTGTCGGCCCTGTTCGGCTTCTGCGCATCGGCCCAAAACTGCTCGAAGGAGGCGGGCTCCTCCGCTCCGCTGTTACCGGCGTAAACCGCCGCCGTCGACAAGCCCAGCAGAAGCAGCACTCTGCCCGTGAAAATCTGTGTCATATGCGCTCCGCATGATCTTGGATTTCTTCGCGAAGGGCCACGGCCTTACTCCTGCCTGACGGCCGTGGCCCGACACACCTCGCCCCCGCGGCCGTTGCCGGGCGAACGCAGCATGATGCTGTTAGACCTTCGGCATGGTGACGCGGCGTCCGGAATGGAAGGCCAGGTTGGCCAGATGGGGGGCGGACACCGCGCTCGCTCCCACTTCCACCGGCGCGTTGGGTTCCTGGCGGCTCTTCACGCAATCCAAAAAATTCTGGAGGTGGGCGGAGAGCGGAATGGTGGCGTCCAACTGCTCCACCGGCTCCGGGTTCTTTGGCACCGGGTCTTTCCACACCTTCAGGCCCGAGTCGCGAATGATCATGGTCCCTTTATCTCCCTGGAACATGATCGACCAGTCGAAATCGTACGTGTTGCAGTAGTTCAGCGTCCAGGTGGCCATGAAGCCCGGATATTCGAAAACCGCGCAGAAAACATCGGGAACTTCTGAGCCGGTGTTCTTGGCGCGCTGCCCGGCGCAGATGGCGGAAGTGGCCGCGGGGGTGTTCATGTACCATTGCACAACATCCATCAGGTGGGTGCCCTGGTCCGTCATGTTGCCGCCCGAGTAGTCCCAGAAGTAACGCCAGGAGCGGAAGCGCATGGGCTGCAATTCGCGCTTGGGGGCCGGGCCCAGGAAGCGTTTCCAGTCGAGTTTGCCGGGCAGCGGCGTATCGTTCAGCGGGCCCGAAATGTTCCAGTTCCACATCGGCTTCACCATGGTGATCTTGCCGAGCATGCCGCTATCGACGATTTCCTTGCCCTTGTGGACGGAAGGCGCGCTGCGCCGCTGCATGCCGACCTGGACGATCTGCTTGGTCCGCCGTACCGCCGCCACCATCT
>JAMCRM010000015.1:3667-10779 GCA_023380575.1 Acidobacteriota bacterium
GATCGGGCGTGGCGATCACCACCGCATCGATGCCGTTCTGCTGCAGCATTTCCTGGTAGTCCACGTAGCCCTTGGCGTTGGGCGCGAGTTTGAGGGCGGCTTCCAGGTTGGGCTCGTAGACCTCGGCTACCGCGACGCACTCCGTCTGCAGCTTGAGAAAATCGTGCAACAGGTAGCGCCCGCGCCCGCCGGCGCCGATAAGCCCCAAGGCGATCCGGTCATTGGCGCCCCATGCTTTCCGCGGCACAAACAGCGGCGCTGCGGCGAGCGCCGACCCTATAAAAGTCCTGCGATTCTGCTCCATGAAATTTTGAGCTCCTCAGGGCTACTGTACTACCGTTTCTGGCAGCGCGGGCAGAAGTGGGTGCCGCGCTGCGCCACCAGCACGCGGCGGATTTTCGCGCCGCAGGCCACGCAGGGTTCGCCGGTGCGCTGGTAGACGCGGTGACTGAACTGGAAGAAGCCCTTGCGCCCCTCCGCATCCACGTAATCCGAAATGGAAGAGCCGCCCGCGGCGATGGCTTCCGAAAGCACCGTTGTAATTGCCTGATAGAGCCGGCGCGCCCGTTCCGGACGGAGGCGCGCCGCGACGGCAAGCGGATGAATGCCCGCGCGGAACAAGGCCTCATCGGCGTAGATGTTGCCGATGCCGCGCAGAAAGGTCTGGTCGAGCAGCAGCGCTTTTAACCGGGTCTTGCGGCGGCGCAAGGCGCGGGCGAAATCCTCCCATGCGATCTCCAACGGTTCGGGGCCGAGCCGCGCCACCCGCCGCGGAATCGATTCGTGCAACTCCAGGCAGCCGAACTGCCGGCTGTCGTCATAGAGCAGCACGCAACCTTCGAGCGTGAGAATGGCGTGGGTGTGGCGGCCGGGCACGCCGCCGACGAGCAGCTTGCCAGTCATACCCAAGTGCACCAGGAAGACCAGCCCGCCTTCCAGTTCCATGAGGAGGAACTTTCCATGCCGGCGAACCGCGGCGATGCGCCGGCCAGTCATGAAGGCGGCCATGCGCTCCGGATCGCCGCCGCGCAGCACGCGCGGGCAGCGGAACTCGGCGGAAAGAATGCGCCGGCCTTCCACGTGCGGCGCGATGGTGCGGCGGACGGTTTCCACTTCGGGTAGTTCGGGCATGCGGGATTACTTCTTCAGGTTAGCGCGGCGCGAGGTGGCGGTAGGCGCTCCCGAAATAGACCAGGGGACGGCCGCTGTGGATGCGCGCGCCAACGACTTCGGCGATCAGAATATCGTGGTCGCCGGCCATCTCGGTGCGGATGCGCTGGCATTCGATGGCGGCCAGCACCCCGCCCACGAGTGGCGCGCCGGTGGCGCCGGGCTCCCACTCGACGCCCTCGAAACGGTCCTCACCCCGCCGGGCGAAGTGCTCGGAGAGGGCCTGCTGCGCTTCGTTCAGCACGTTCACCGCGAAGTGCTCGCAGGCGCGAAAATGCGCCAGAACGCCGGCGGTGTGGGCGATGCAAATCAGAATGAGCGGAGGAGCCAGGGACACCGACGTGAACGAGTTCACCGTGATGCCGTGGGGAGCGCCCTGGACGTCCCTCACCGCCGCTATGGCCACCCCCGTGGCGAACTGCCCGCAGGCCCGGCAGAACTCCCGTTTATCGAAATTTAAAGAGCGCTGGAGAGGCTTGCTTGACATTGCAATAAATTCAATCCTATCATAGAGTTGACTTAAATTGAGGAGTATTCCTCCCGGCTTTGGCTCGGGAACCGAAGGAGGCTGTTTTGATCAAGCTGGATATCATCAACGAAGTGGTGAATAAGACCGGCATCACCAAAACCAAAGCCGAAATGGCCGTGGAGACGGTCTTCGAGTCCATGAAGAGGGCCTTGGAGCAGGGTGACCGGATAGAGTTGCGCGGCTTCGGGGTTTTCAATGTCAAGCCGCGTAAGACGGGGATCGGCCGCAATCCGCGTACCGGAGCGGAAGTCTCCATCCCGCCCGGAAAAGCGGTTCGGTTTAAGCCCGGGAAGGAATTGCAGACCTTACAGTAGCGTTCGCGACGCGGCGATCGACTGCCGGACAGCATTGTGCATCCTCAGGATTTCTCCGCGGCGCCCCAGCCCTTCCCGGCCGGGGAAGCGCCGCGCCTTCATTGGGAGTATACAGCCGGGACCCGCCGCGAGCGGTATTGGCTGCACGCTGTTCTTTTTGTCCTGACCCTGCTCACCACCACGGTGGTGGGGGCCGGGCTTGCCTACGACTTTGCGCGCAACGTGCCGTTCGATGTGGAACAGGGAATGGAAATGATGCGGCGCATCTGGACGCACCCCCACCTGCTGCTGGATGGCCTGCCGTTTTCTCTTACTCTGATGACCATTCTGGGCGCCCACGAATTGGGACACTATATCGCCTGCCGCTACTACAATGTGGATGCCACCCTGCCCTTCTTCCTCCCGGGTCCGCCTTTCCTGACAGGCACCTTCGGCGCGGTGATCCGCATCCGCTCGGCCATTTACTCCAAACGCGCGCTGTTCGATATCGGGGTGGCCGGGCCGCTGGCGGGTTTCGTGTTCCTGCTGCCCGCGCTTGCCGTGGGGCTGGCTTTCTCCAAGGTTGTTCCGGGCATCACGCAGCAAGGCACCATCCAGTTCGGCGTGCCCCTGCTGCAGCAGCTTTTACAGCATGCCATCTTTCCCGGGGTGCCTACGGGCGATCTCTACCTGCACCCGGTGGCGCGCGCCGCCTGGATCGCCATTTTGGCGACGGCGCTCAACCTGTTGCCCATCGGGCAACTGGATGGCGGCCACATTCTGTACTCGCTAATGGGCGACCGTCACCGGCTCATGTCGAAAATTTTCATCGCCCTGCTTGTGCCCATGGGAATTTTCGGCTGGTGGGGATGGCTGTTCTGGGCCGTCGTGCTGTTCTTTGTAGGGCGCAAGCACCCGGTGATCTACGACACGTCGCCGCTCGGCGCCGAACGCACCGGCCTGGGCTGGCTGTCCATGGTGATCTTTCTTCTTTGCTTTACTTTTTCTCCCGTCAGCGCGGGCGGGCTCTGAGCCACCATGAAGATCACCGCCACCATCATCGCGCTGAACGAGGAACTCAAGATCGCGCGTGCCATTGAAAGCCTGCGCTGCTGCGATGAAATCATCGTGCTCGATTCCGGGTCCGTGGACCGCACCGTGGAACTGGCCGCGAACCTGGGAGCCCGCGTTCTGGAGCACCCCTGGAAGAACTACGCGGAGCAGAAAAACTGGGCCGCCGAGCAGGCTTCCCACGATTGGATCCTCTCCATCGATGCGGATGAAGCGCTCAGCGAAGCGCTTGAAGGCGAGATCTGGAATCTCAAGAAGAACGGCCCGCGCTACGATGCTTACACCATGCCGCGGCTGGCGCAATACCTGGGCCGCTGGATTCTTCATTCGGGCTGGCACCCCGACCGCAAGGTGCGGCTCTATCGCCGCGACAAGGCGCGCTGGGTGGGGGATTTCGTTCACGAAAGCGTGGTGGTGAACGGTCGCGTGGGGCACCTCGAATCGAACCTGCTGCACTTTACCTGCGACTCGCTTTCCGAACACCTCAAGACGATGGACCGGTATACTACCCTGGCGGCCGAAGAGGTGGTCTTCCGGAAGACGCGCGTGCGCTTGCGCCACCTCATCCTGGACCCCGCGTGGACCTTTTTCCGCAGCTACATCGTGCAGCGCGGATTTCTGGACGGGCTGGAGGGATTGACCATCGCCTACATGGCTTCGCTGTACACGTTCTTGAAGTACGCGAAAGCGAGAAACATGAGCTGATGCTGGAAGCTCTCATCGCTTTCCTGTTCGGGCTGCTCATCGGCAGCTTTTTGAACGTCTGCATTCACCGCATGCCGCGCGATCTTTCGGTGGTGCGCCCGCGCTCGCACTGCCCGGAGTGCGAACATCTCATCGCGTGGTACGACAATATCCCGCTGGCCAGTTATGCCATTCTCGGCGGGCGATGCCGCCACTGCGGCGCGCGCATTTCGCCGCGCTATCCCCTGGTGGAGCTACTCACGGGAACGCTTTTCGCCGCCATCGTGCTCCGGGCGGGCGCCGGTCCGCCGGGCTGGAAGCTGTGCCTGTTCGCCGCCCTCATGGTGGGGCTCATTTTCTCGGACCTGGAATGTCTCATCCTTCCCGACGAGATGACGCTCGGCGGACTTGCGGCGGGGCTCATCTTCGCCTGGTTCGTTCCGCTGGATGATGGGAGTTCCAATGCGCTTCTGTGGATGCTGGGAGTGGAACCGCAGGTGCGCTGGCTCTCGCTGCTCGAATCGGTTACCAGCGCCGCGCTGCCCGCCGGGGCGCTGTGGGCTGGTGGATGGCTGTTTGAGAAGCTGCGGCACAAGGAAGGGCTCGGCTTCGGGGACGTAAAGCTGATGGCCATGGTGGGCGCGTTCCTGGGCCTGCGCGGATCTCTGCTGACTCTACTGGTGGGCTCGCTGGCGGGCTCGATTCTGGGGCTGCTCTACATCAAGCTGGCCGGCAAGGATGCCGCTACCTACGAGTTGCCCTTTGGGACCTTCCTGGGGGCCGCCGGCCTGGCGGTAGCCCTGGCGGGGCCCAGCATGCTGAGTTGGTATTGGTAGGCGCGCGCTGGTCCGATCCGTGGCTCAGTTCCCCGCCTGGCGGGTCTTGTTGGTGCTTTCCTCCAACACGCTGCGCACCTTGCGCGCCAGCGCTGCGGGGGTGAAGGGCTTCTGCAAAAAAGCCATTTCGCTGTTCAGCACACCATTGGCTACCACGGCATTGTCAGTGTAGCCGGACATATAGAGCACTTTCATGTCGGGCCGTTCGGCGGAAAGCCGCTTCGCCAGTTCCCGCCCGCTCAACTTGGGCATGACCACGTCCGTGATCATCAGGTGAATGGTCCCCTGGTATTGGCGGACGATGCGTTGGGCTTCGGCGGGTCCGGATGCATCCAGCAGCTTATAGCCTTCGCGCTCAAGGGTTTCCTTGACCAGCCGCCTTACCATATCCTCGTCTTCCACCACCAGGACGGTTTCCGATCCCTTCGCGGCGGCATGGGCCACCGCTTCGTTGTCTAGCGCCGTGCCCTTGCTTACGCGCGGCAGGTACACCTTCACCGAAGTGCCGCGGTTGGGTTCGCTGTAGATTTCGATGTTGCCGCCGCTCTGCTTGACGATTCCGAAGACGATGGAGAGGCCCAGCCCCGTCCCCCGGCCTTGCCCCTTGGTGGTAAAAAACGGCTCGAAGAGGCGCGCGCGGGTTTTCGAATCCATGCCTACGCCCGTGTCGCTGACCGCCAGCAGCACGTAGGATCCCGGGCGCACGGCCATGTGGGTGCGAACGTAGCCTTCATCCAGTTCCACGTTGGATGTCTCGATGGTGAGGGTGCCGCCGTTGGGCATGGCGTCCCGCGCGTTCACCGCCAGGTTCATGATCACCTGCTCCACCTGCCCGGGGTCGCCGTTCACGTGACCCAGTTCCGGACCCATCACCAGCCGCAGGTCCACGTCTTCGCCGATCAGCCTGCGCAGCATCGCTCCCAAACTGGCCACCAGTTCGTTCAGGTCCAGAGTTCTCGGCTGCAGCACCTGGCGCCGGCTGAAAGCCAGGAGTTGCCGAGTGAGCGCGGCGGCGCGCTCGCCCGCTTTCATGATCTGCTCCGCCGCGCTGCGGTTGGGATCGTTCGCTCCCATGGCGTTCAAAATGAGCTGGCTATAACCTGTGATGATGGTGAGCAGATTGTTGAAGTCGTGGGCGATGCCGCCCGCCAGCATTCCCACCGCTTCCATCTTCTGCGCCTGGCGCAACTGTTCTTCGAGAACACGGCGCTGCGTGACGTCGATCAGCACGGCGAGAATGGCTTCGCGCCCGCGATAGCTGATTTCGTGCATGGCGACTTCCACGTCGATAATGCGGCCGCTCTTCAGCTTGTGGTGCCATACGCGCGCCGGCGCCTGTAGGCGCAGGCCTTTCACGGCCTCTCTAAGGCGGTCGACCTCCTCTGCCGCGGAGACACGCTCCAGGCCCATGCTCAGGATTTCCTCGCCGTCGAAACCGTAGTGTTCCCGGGCGGCCCGGTTCACCTCCAGAAATGCCAGGGTTTGGCGGTCGAACACCCACATGGGCTGGGGATTGTCCTCGAACAGCAGCCGGAACTTGGCGTCGCTTCCCCGGATGAGTTTTCGCGCCGGCATCACGTGACCACCACGGGAGCGATACGCGGCGCGGGCCGCACCGGTTCGGCCAGGGAACGGCGGCGGATTTCGCTCCAAACCTCCACCGGAACGCGCAGGAAGACGGCCACGACTTCCGGATCGAATTGGCTCCCGGCATTGGCTTCGATCTCCCGCCGGGCTTCCTCGTAGGATGCGCCGCGATGATAGGGCCGGTCGGAGGTGATGGCGTCCAGGCTGTCGGTGACGGAGAAGATGCGCGCCCCCAGTGCGATCTCCTCCCCTTTGAGGCCGCGCGGGTAGCCCCTGCCGTCATAGCGCTCGTGATGGCACAGCACGATCTCGGCCGCGTCTTTGAGCCCCTCGATACCGTTCAGAATCCAGTGGCCGATCAATGGATGCTTGCGCATCTCCTGCCACTCGGCCCCGGTGAGTTGGCCGGGCTTCAACAGGATGCGGTCGGGAACCCCGATCTTTCCGATGTCATGCAGCATCGCCCCTCGTCGGATCGCTTCCACACCTTCCGGCTGGATTCCGATTTCACGCGCCAGGTGCACGCTATATTGACCGACGCGCTTGGAGTGTGCTTGCGTTTCGTGTTCCCGCGCATCCAGGGCCGCCACCAGGGCCTCCAATGTACCTTGCGATGCTTCTTTCAGGTTCCCGAGAACCCTGCGCAACTCCAGCGTCTGGTTTCTGACCGCCTCTTCGAGACTCTTCAGGTGCTCCGCCTGGTTCAGCTTATCGCGGCGGCGCTCCAGGGCTTTTCTGACGCTCGCGGTAACCTGGTCCAGCCGAAAGGGCTTGAGAACGTAATCAAGTGCACCTGTTTTCATCGCGTCTACGGCCAGCGATATATCCTCGCAGCCGGTTAGCATCAGAACGCCAACGTCAGGATGCTTCCGTACCGTCTCGGCAAGCAGGGCGAAACCGTCCATTCCAGGCATGCGCACGTCGGAGAGAACCAGGTCGAAG
>JAMCRM010000015.1:10789-12399 GCA_023380575.1 Acidobacteriota bacterium
CGCCGTTTCGGTTTCGAAGCCACTTAGCCGCAGATGACGAGACAGAATGGTACGGATAGGCTCCTCGTCATCTACTACCAGCACCCTTTCCCTCACAGTGAGCGCACCTGGCCCCCGTCCACAGGATACAGAACCGGTTAAGTACGCTCAATGCGGGGTCCCGCGACCGGGTGTGTAACGGTACAGTAATACAACCTTCTTCCCCAAGCGGCGCTCTATAGTGAAGCTATGGAAAATAGTGGAGCTATGGAACGCGAGCCCGAAGCCTGGTTGAGAGGACCGGTTCCGGGGGTGAGCCCCTATCTGGCCCCCGTACTCTCTTCATTTCAACAGGCGCGCGAGGACCTCGCCCGCCACACCGAAGGGCTCGGCCCCGATCAAATTTGGGCGCAGCCACATGGGTTGACTTCAGCGGGCTTCCACATGCGCCACATCGGCGGCAGCGTAACCCGCCTGGCTGCATATCTGGAAGGCCGGCAACTAACGGCCGGGGAGTTGGCCGCGATCGAGAAAGAGGCCGAACCCGGGCCGGGGCGGGACGAGTTGCTGGCCGGAATGGATGAGGCATTCGCGCGCGCCGAACGGATCATCCGGGCGCTCCCGGCCGCGGACCTGACCAAGCCCGTTGAAGTCGGGCGCAAACGGCTGCGCACCACCGTCATCGGGCTGGTGACGCACATCGCCGAGCACACCCAGCGGCACGTCGGGCAGGCCATCAGCGCGGCCCGCCTGGCTCGTGCGGCTTCCTAGTAGTAGCGTCAGTTGGTGGCGGCTGCCATAACTTCTTCGGCCGCGGCGCGTCCGGAGCCGGCAGCCCGGTAGCCTTCCGCTGCGAGCGCCTTCTGCAGCGCCTCCAGAATCAGCAGAACGTTTTCCTGTGTGGAGGAGTAGCCCATCAGCCCTATGCGGAAGACCTTGCCCGCCAGGGGGCCGAAGCCGCCCGCGATTTCGATGTTGTGCTCGGCAAACAGCCGCGCCCTGACTCTAGCGTCGTCAACGCCTTCCGGCACACAGGGAGTGTTGAGCGTCCACAGCCTGTGGGCGGCGGGAACGTGCATTTTGAGCCCCATGGCTTCGATGCCCGCCACGAAAGCCAGGTGATTGCGGCGGTGCCGTTCCCAGCGCGCCTCCACGCCTTCTTCCAGCACCAGGGCCAGCGCCTCGCGCAAGGCGTAGAACAGCGTGGCGGAAGCCGTGTGGTGATAGCGGTGGCTGTTGGCGAAGTAGGTGTCCAGCAGCGACAAGTCGAGATACCAGGTGGCCGGTGGAGTTTTGCGTGCGCGCAGCCGTTCCAGGGCCGCCGGCGAAAGCGTGATGGGCGCCAGGCCCGGCGGGCAACTCAGGCCCTTCTGCGTGCAGCTATAAGCGATGTCGATGCCGGTTTCGTCCACCAGCACCGGCATGGCGCCAAGCGATGTGACACAATCCGCGATGACCAGCGCCCCAACTTCATGGGCCGCTTCGCAGATCGCCTTTCCGGGCTGGTAGGCGCCGGAAGAGGTTTCGGCCTGTACATATGCCACCACGCGCGGCTTTTCGCGCAGGATGAACTCGCGCGCCTGGGTGTCATCGAAAACCACGCCCCAGGGATTCTCCAACCTGACTACTTC
>JAMCRM010000016.1:0-3141 GCA_023380575.1 Acidobacteriota bacterium
CTTCTCGAAAGCTGCCGTGGTGCCGGGGGGCGGAACCATTTTGCCGCTGGCGTCCACGGTCGCCTTCCCGATCAGCACCACGCCGTACTGGTAAAAGGCTTCGGCCCAGTTGAGCTCCATGGCCTTTTTGAAGGCTTCCGTGGCCGGCTCAATCTGGCCGGCGTTGGTGAGCACAGCGCCCAGGTTGTAGTAGTACTGCCCGGCGTGCGGCGGATCAAGTTGCGCCGCTTTGACCAGTTCGGCCTGCGCGTCGGGAATCTTGTGCGCCTGGACAAGGGCTAGGGCGTAATTGTTGTGGATGGCGGGATCGCTAGGGGCCAGTTCCACGCTCTTGCTCCACGCATCCAGACACTTCTGCATCGCGGCGTCAAACTCCGCACCGGTTTTGCCTTTAGAGAGACCGGCGTAAGCGTCGGCCATGTGGGTCCAGACGGCAGCCTGCTTGGGATCGACTTCGGCAGCCTTGATGAACTGATCCACGGCTTCCTGGTAGTTCTTGCCTTCGAGGGCCACCATGCCGGAGTTGTAGCTGTCGCTCAAGGCCTTGTTTTTTCGAATGGCCTCTTCACGCGCCTTCATGGTCTTTTCCATGGCGGCGCGTTCCTCGGGAGACATGGCCCGCTCCTGATCTTTGCTCAGCGTGCCGGCTTCAGCGGCGGCCTGCAGGGCATCGCGCCGCTTCTTGGCTGCCTGCAGATCGAAGTCCACTTTGGGCGGATCGTTCAGGCCGAGTCTGACGTTGTCGACCATGTCCACGTCCTTGCCATCCACTTCCAGCGTGAGCCTGTACACGCCGCTGGGCAGCCCGGCGTGGAGATAGTGGCCCTTTTTATCGGTCTTTACTTTGTAGTTACCCCGGATATCCTTGCGTTCGATCTTTACCAGTGCCCCTTTGAGCGGTTGTCCGTCTTCCCCTTTCACATCTCCTTCGGCTTGAGTCGTTTGCGCAAACGATGTGAAGGCAAGAAACAGGACACCCAGGGCGGCCAAGGCCAGGTTACGGAACTTCATGAGGTCCTCCAGCAGTTTGAATACGTATTAAATTTCAGTCTACTACAACGCTTAACACTTGGGAGCCTTGCCGGAGGTCCGGAGTCAAAGAGGGCGAACCTACTTCTTGATCCTTACTTCTTGATCAGCGGCGAATCGCCAGCGCCGCCGTACTGGCCCTTGCGGCCCTTGGGGTCGCGCTCGAACTGGCCGTTGGTCTGGCCGGTGCTCTTGCGTCCCCGCGGTGGCTCCATATTCCTGGGTTTATGAGCTTTTTTGCCGGGCATACCCGTGATTAGGCATCCAGCCGGCCATAGCGGGGTTTGGCACGTTTGGCACGCAGGGCCACGGTCACTTGGCGGTGGCACTTCAGGCACAGGGTGCGCATGTTGGAGAGGTCGCACTCGCCGCCGCCCTCGGAAACGGGAACGATGTGATCGGCGTCCCAGAGGCTGCGGCGGCGGCCCCACTCTTTCTCGAATTTGCGGCGCGCGGCCCAATCCAGTTTGCGCTTTTCCATGCGCAAGGCTTCCGTGTTTATGCCGCACAGCGCGCAGACGCCTTTATCGCGCGCGAAAACCTGCCCGCGAAGGTAGCCCGGATCCGTGCGCAGCTTCCAGGCGTGCACGCAGCCTTCCGAGCAGAAGGTAAAACGCCCGCGGGGCACCTCGCTTCCGCACCAGCGGCACATGCGCGGTAGTTTGGTGCGGTCCGCCCATCCGCCCGCCTTGGCGCGCCGGGTGCTCACACGCGCAGTTCGTAGCCCAGCGAGCGCATGCCCTCAATGATGCCGGCGCGGATGCGCCCGGCCTCCTCGGAGGAAAGGGTGCGCTCGGCGGAGCCCAGGGTCAACCGGAACGACACGCTCTTCCGCCCTTCGGCCAGAGGCGGGCCGGAGTACTGGCGCAGGTATTCGATGGATTCGAGCATGGGGCCGGCGAACTCCACCAGGCGGGACTTCAGTTCCGCCACCAGTTCGCGCGTTCCGGCGATTACCGAAAGATCGAAGGCGCTGGCCGGATAGCGGCGAATGGGTGTGTACTTCAGGTCCCGCGGCATGAGCGAGTGGACGCGCGCCAGGTCCACGTCGAGCACGGAGGAGCGCCCGGTTTCGAGCATGGACGGGTGCATTTCGAAGATGCGCCCCACGGCTTCGCCGCGCCAGAGCAGTTCGGCGGTGCGGGCGGGGTGCTCCCAGGCTTCGGCCGCCACGGGCCGCACCTCCACGCCGGCCATCAGGCACTCGGCCAGCCGTTTGATTTCGAAGAGTTCCGCCACGCCGTCGCCGTGCCGGTTGTAGATGGCGGCGGCCAGGTGGGGTGTCTCATCGGGTAAACCCTCGGGCTGCCTCTCGATCTGCCGGCCGATCTCGAACAGCCGGAAAGAGTCCATGTGCTTGGCGTTTTCGGTGATGTTTTTCCAGATGCCCGGCACCAGGGACATGCGCAGCAGCCCCTGGTCCGAGGCGATGGGATTTGTTACCTCGACGTGCGCGGCCGGGTCCAGGCCGAAGGCGCGGGCCTGCTCCTCACTCACGAAGGAGTAGTTATAGACCTCGGTGAAACCCTGGGCGGTACATATATTGCGCACGGCGTGGTGGAAGGCGCGCTCCTGGTTGGCGGGTGGCACGGTGCAGGCGATCAGGGGCGCGCGGGGCGTGATGGAATCGTAGCCGATCATGCGCCCGACCTCCTCCACCAGGTCGTCTTTCACAGAGATGTCGCGCGTGGCGCGCCAGGAAGGCACGCTAACCGAGAGGACGCCCGGGGCTGCCTCGGAGACCCCGAAGGAGAGGCTCTCCAGGATTTTGCGGACTTCCGTTTCGGCCAGTTCCCGCCCCAGCTTGCGGTAGAGCCAGGCCAGCGGCAGGAGGATGGGCGGCGGGTCCGGAATTTCCCTCTTGCAGTCGGCCAGTCCGCCCACGACGCGGAAACCGGGGGAAAGCTCCTGGAGCAGTTCGATGGCGCGTGCCAGGCCGCGCACGGTATTGTGCGGGTCCTGGGATTTCTCGAAGCGCATGGAGGCATCCGTGCGGATCTTGAGCGCCGAAGAAGTCTTGCGGATGCCGGAGCCCAGAAAATTGGCGCTCTCCAGCACGATGGCCGTGGTGTTATCGGAAATGGCGCTGCCCAGGCCGCCGATGACGCCGCC
>JAMCRM010000016.1:3151-3430 GCA_023380575.1 Acidobacteriota bacterium
GGAGGGGCCGAGGGTGTACTCCTCTTCATTGAGCCCCACGAAGTGCTCGCCGGGTTTGGCGGGGCGCGCCCAGATGGTATCGCCCTTCAGCCAGTCCCTGTCGAAGGCGTGCATGGGCTGGGCCAGTTCCGCCATGATGTAGTTGGTCAGGTCGACGATATTGTTTATGGGGTTGAGCCCCACGGCGGTGAGCCGGCACTGCAGCCACAGCGGGGAGGGCTTTACCGTGACGTTCTCCACTACCAGCGCGCTGTAGCGCGGGACAACCTCGAGATCGGG
>JAMCRM010000017.1 GCA_023380575.1 Acidobacteriota bacterium
AACCCCACGATCAACGCGCTGTGCCGCCAGTTCGGCGACGCGCATGCAATGCTCCACGCCGAAGTGGCGAACCGCGTCCAGAATCCATGCCACCCGCACCGGAGAGCCGGCCGCCGCCGCCGTCACGGCTTCGAACACGGGCTCGAATTCCTGCTCCTTCCACAGCACCACACCCGCGGAGAGAATGATTTCGGCATAGCGCACGTTTTCCGCCGCCAGGCGCTCGAGCAGCCGCCGCGTGACCAGCCCATACTGCTCCGGAGTGCGCAGCCGTTTCACCACCCAACCGAAGGATTGCAGGAACCCGGCGAAGTCCGGAAACGCGTAGACCTCGCGCACCACCTCCGGAGGGACGTCGGGATCGATCTCGCTCAGCGTCTCCGGTGTCACGGAGCCCTCCAGGTGCAGGTGCAGCTCCGCTTTGGGCAGCGCGTGAATGAATCCCTTCATACCTGCAATAATGATAGGCGTTCCCATGACCGTTGACGAAATCGAAGCCATAGCAGGCGGATACCACGGTGATGCCTTCCGCATTCTGGGCCCTCACGCGGTGCGCAAGCGCGGCGGCCAGCCCCGCTGGGAGGTGCGCGCTTTCGTGCCCCAGGCCGAAACCGTGGAGGTGCTGCTGGAGGGCGATTGCGCCTGCCCCATGATCAGAAAGCACGCCGATGGCTTCTTCGTCGCGCTGCTCAACGGCGATGTGCAGCCCTACCGGCTGCGCCTGCACCTCTGGGACGGCGGTATCGCCGAGATTGACGATCCCTACCGCTTCCCGACCCAGCTTTCCGATTTCGATCTGCACCTGCATTCGGAAGGCACGCTCTATGCCGCCTACGAGACCCTCGGCGCCCACCTGGCCGGGTCGTTGGGGGTGGCCGGCGTGCGCTTCGCCGTCTGGGCCCCCAATGCCGAATCGGTTACCGTGGCCGGCGACTTCAACGGTTGGGACAGCCGCCGCCATCCCATGCGCCGGCGCAACGGCGGTGTTTGGGAACTGTTCATGCCCGCCATCGGCGAGGGCGTTGCGTACAAATACAATGTCCGCTCCCGCTTCAACGGATATCAGCAGCTCAAGGCCGATCCCTACGCGTTCGCCGGCGAGATGCCGCCCAAATCGGCCTCGGTGGTCGCCGATATAGATAAATACCAGTGGCAGGATGCCGAATGGATGGAGCGGCGCGGCAAGACCGACCTGCTGGCCGGTCCCGTCAGCGTCTACGAAGTCCACATGGAAAGCTGGCTGCGCGGACCCGAAGGCCAGTTGCTCACTTACCGCGAGCTGGCCAGAAACCTGGTCGATTACGTGAAGCGGATGGGCTACACCCATATCGAGTTGCTGCCCATCATGGAATACCCGTACTCCGGCTCCTGGGGCTACCAGGTGATCGGGTATTTTGCCCCAACCTCCCGTTTCGGTCCGCCCGAGGATTTCATGCACCTGGTGGACCGCTGTCATCAGGAGGGTATCGGGGTCATCGTTGATTGGGTGCCCGCCCATTTTCCCAAAGATGCCCATGGACTCGCCTACTTCGACGGCACCGCGCTCTACGAACACGCCGACCCGCGCAAGGGCGAGCACCGTGACTGGGGCACGATGGTTTTCAACTACGGCCGCAACGAGGTGCGCGCATTCCTGATCTCCAACGCCCTGTTCTGGCTGAAGAAATACCATATCGACGGGCTGCGGGTGGATGCCGTGGCCTCCATGCTCTACCTCGATTATTCGCGCCAGCCCGGCGAATGGATCCCCAATCAGTTCGGCGGCAACGAAAATCTGGAAGCCATCGACTTCCTGCGCCGCTTCAACGAGCTGGCCCACCAGGTGCCCGGGGCCATTACGGTGGCCGAGGAATCCACCGCCTTTCCCGGCGTTTCCCGCCCCACTTACCTGAACGGCCTGGGCTTCACCATGAAGTGGAACATGGGCTGGATGCACGACATGCTCCACTACTTCAGCGAGGACCCGGTCTACCGCAAGTATCACCACCAGGACATCACCTTCAGCATGCTGTACGCCTTCAGCGAGAATTTCGTGCTGCCCGTTTCGCATGACGAGGTGGTGCACGGCAAGCGCTCGCTCATCAATAAAATGCCCGGGGACGAGTGGCGCCAGTACGCCAACGCGCGCGCCTTCCTGGCCTACATGTACGCCCACCCCGGCAAGAAACTGCTGTTCATGGGCACGGAAATCGGCCAGCGCGAGGAGTGGAGCTACAACGAGGCCATTCGCTGGCACCTGCTGGAGTTCGAGGTGCACCGCAAGCTGCAACTGCTGGTGCAGGAACTGAACCGCTTCTACCGCGCCAACCCGGCGCTCTACCAGGTGGACTTCCACCACACCGGCTTCGAATGGGTGGACTTCCACGACGTGGAGAATTCGATCATCTCCTTCATCCGGCGGGGCAAGGACCCCGCGGATTTTCTGCTGTTCGCGTGCAACTTCACCCCGGTGCCGCGCGCCGGCTACGAAATCGGCGTGCCCGAACAGGGTTTCTACCAGGAAGTGCTCAACACCGATGCGGAGTTGTTCGGGGGAAGCAATATGGGCAACGGCGGCGCGGTATCCTCGCGGCCTGTTCCCAAGCACGGCCGTCCTTTCAGCATTTCCGTGGTGCTGCCGCCCCTCTCGGTGATCGCGTTTCGGAGGTTGTAAGCCGTGTGGGATGTCGTCGTCCTTGGCGGCGGCCATAATGGCCTGGTCGCGGCCGCGTACCTGGCGCGCGCCGGCCGCAAGGTAGTGGTGCTGGAGCGGCGGGAACTGATCGGGGGCTGCGCGGTTACCGAAGAGGTCTGGCCGGGTTATCGCGTCTCCACTGCCGCCTACCTGGTAAGCCTGATGCAGG
>JAMCRM010000018.1:0-720 GCA_023380575.1 Acidobacteriota bacterium
GCGATGGTCCTGAATAGCGCGCTGTAGAGCTTTGGCAACCGATGACATACGTGTCCCTTAACGGACGGAGGAAGAACGCGGCGCCGTGTTCTGCGGCGCCGCACTAAGAATGGAATCAGGCTATCCGCGGAGCAGCGAAAGGATCGCCTGCGGAGCCGAGTTGGCCTGCGCCAGGGCGGCGGTGCCAGCCTGGACGAGGACCTGGGCCTTGGTCAGGTTGGCGGCGTCGGCGGCCATGTCGGCCTCGCGGATGCGCGACTCGGCCGCGGCCAGGTTAGTCACTTGCGACTGCGCCAGGTTGATGGCGTAGTTGAAGTTGTTCTGGCCTTTGCCGACCACGGCTTGAGCCTGGCCGAGACTGCTGACGGCGTCGGCCAGGGCGGTAACCGCGGCCTGCGCGCCGGTCTGCGTGGCGACGTCTGAATTGGAGCCGCCGCTGGACTGCGTCGAATCGTCGGCGACGTTCTGCGTGGCGACGCCGCTCACGTCCTTGGTGAGGCCTTCCGTCCCGGCGTTGGCGCTGATGCTGACGGTGAACGGTCCTTGCGAGTTGGCGAACTGGATCTTCTCCGTTCCCGCATCATTCACCTTAAGGGCAACCACGTGCTGCAATGTGGGGTTGTTGCTGGCCTGCAAGGCGTCATTGATGGAGTCAACGGCTTCGTCGATACTGCGCGCATTGGTGTTGTCCAGCTTGATCACTTCCGTCTGGGTCGTGCC
>JAMCRM010000018.1:730-5341 GCA_023380575.1 Acidobacteriota bacterium
ACAGGATGGCGCTGAAGTCGAATTTGCTGGACTCGTTCACGCCACCGCTGGAGAAAGTACTGCTGGTGGTGGAAATGGCCGTGGCGCTGGCGCCCGCATAATCCACGCCACTTGTCGGCGCCGTAGTTCCGAGGTTCAACAGATCGGTCCTGGTTCCGAGCGTAGTGTTGGCGATGGCATTGAGGTCCGTCATGCGGAAGCTGGTGCCGTTATTGGAGGCGATCACCATGTGACCGGTGGAATCGAAACTGGCGTTCAATCCGGCGGCTTTCAGGGCGCTGTTGGCCTGGAAGGCGGCATTGAGCTGGACCGCGAGCTGGGATGCCGTCTGTGTATCCGCTGTGCCGGTTGCGGTCTGTCCGTTGGTGAACCCCAGCGCGGAGGCCACATCCGAACTGGACGCGCTGAAGGTCAAAGAACCGGTCGCCGCGGTACCTCCGACGATCTGGAGCCTGCCCCCCACGGCCTGTATGGTGGGCTGGACGTTGAAGTTGGCAGTGTCGGTAGTGAGCTGGGTGTTGATGTTGGCTACCAGCGTGGCAAGCGTGCTATCGGCCAGGTCCGCGGCCTGCAATGTATAGGTCGAACCCGCCCCGCCCATGTCATCTTTGATCGTGAGGGTATCGCCCGCGCTCAGCTTGCTTAGATCGACGGTTTTGCCGTCCAGGAAGGCTTTCGCGTCCGAGGTCAGGATTACTTCGTTATCCCCGGATGCCGCGCCGTTAATCGAGAACTGGAGCGCCTGATACTTGGCGCCGGTGACTGCCGTGGCGGTTACGTTCTGCCCGGTGAAGGACTGGGCATCGAAGGCGTTTGAGGGACCGCCGACGAAAGTACCGAAGCCCAACTGGTTAGCAGTATCTCCGGTGGCGGCAACGGTGAAGGCCTCGCCGGATGAACTGGTGAACTGCAGCTTGGCATTGGTGCTGAAGTCATGATCGACCAGCGTGATGCCCGCGGCGGCCAGCTTCGAATCGTTGGCGATCTGGGTCATCAGGTTGTCGTGAATCTGCTGCTTCGTGTCGGTATTCGCGATCGAAAAGGTGATGTCTTCCGGGGCCGCGAGGCTGCTGCCCTGGAACCGCAGGGTAACGGTCTCGGTGGTTCCGTTGGCGAGGTTACCGGTGCCGGTTACCGTGGTGCCGACCGCCACGCCCGCTCCGGTTGCGGCGCCGGAAGTGGTGTCCAAGTTCCCCATGAAGGCGTTGGCCATGGTATTGCCCGCTTCCACCTGGAAGGCCGCGCTGCTGGATGAAAAGGCCAGCTTTTGGTTGCCGCTGGCATCGGTGGTAATCTGCGCGGTGATACCGGCGTTCCCGAATGCCGTGGCCGAGGCGCTTCCGCCATTGGTCGCATTGGCGATCTGGGTATTGATGGCGTTGGCGAGCTGGTCCGCGGTTGTCAGGCCCGCCACGTTCACGCTGACCTTGATTTTGCCCTCGGTGCTGAAACCTGGCCCACTAAAGTAGAAATCGGCGGTGGGGCTGGTATTGGAGCCTTTGTTCGCCGCCACAATGGTGGACACGTTGGTCGAGGATGCGGTTGCCAGGCTGTAGGTACTCGAGTTGGCGGCCGGCGAGCCCTTCAGCCCGAGGCTTTGCGTATCCACTGTCGAAGTGCTCAGATCCACGCCCACCGAACCGTTCTGGATGGCCGAGGTGCCGTTGTTCGCCTTGCCGCCGCCGATAAATACCGACAGGGACTTGGCGAACTGGCCGCCACGGTCCAGACCGATGGACTGCGCCTGGCGGTCGATTTCCGACATGACGCTTTGAAACTCGTTGTTGAGCACGTTGCGGTCGCCGGTGAACGTTCCCGACGCCGATTGCGTGGCCAGCGTACGGGCGCGGTCGAGCAACTGCGAGATGTTGTTCATGCCGCCATCGATGGTCTGCAGTGTGGACAGGCCGTCATTGGCGTTCCGGATACCTTGGGTCAGCACCGCCTGGTCCGAACGGAACCCATTGGCGATGGCCAGTCCGGCGGCGTCGTCGCCGGAACTGATAATGCGCAGTCCCGAAGTAACCCGGTTGATGGTTTTGGCTTGGAAGTCGCTGTTGGTCCGCAGATAATTCTGGGCCTGCAAAGACGCGATATTGGTGTTGATGTCGAATGACACGCTTCTCTCCTAGAAGCCCGTAAACCGGAATCTGTTCCGGCTGGCGGGATTTCCCGCCGGGAGGCTTGTACTTCCTGTTTATCGTTCCCCTGGCGACTTTTTTCGGGCCGCTATTTTCGCGCGGGTACCGTCGAAGTTCCGACGCCGCCGAAGCCGCGACGCGGCGCCAGGCCCGGAATTTCGGAATTACAGGACTGCTTCACCTTGGCAGCAGAGTTGCTTATTCCCCGTATTCCATGCTCGATCCAATTGCCGGCACGCTCGAACGCTACATGGATTTGCTCAGTTCGCGGCAAAAACTAGTGGCATCCAATATCGCCAACGCTGACACGCCAGGCTACAAGACCAGGGATCTGGACTTCCAGTCCGAGTTCCGCAACCTGCTCGAGGGAGGCGCGCCGAAGGCCGTGGAAGTTTCCGGGCTGGCGGTGAGGAACGACGGAAACAATGTCAGCATCGACCGCGAAGCGCGTTTGCTCTCGGAAAACGCCATACGGTTCAACCTGGCCTCCAATCTCCTGCGGTCGCAAATTCAGGCCGTCAGGACCGCTATTCACGAAGGGAAAAGCGCATGAGTTTGTTCTCCGCTCTATCGGTCAGCGCGTCCGGCATGGCCGCGCAGCGCACCCGAGCCGAACTGCTGGTCGAAAACATGGCCAATGCCGAGACCACGCGTACGCCCGACGGGGGCCCTTACCGGCGCAAGGACGCCGTCTTCCAGAGCCAGGAGGTGGAGTCCCCATTCGCGTCCATCCTGGATTCACAGATGGGCTCCAATCTCGAGGGAGTGGCGGTCTCCGACATCATGGTGGACAACTCCGAACCCGTGCGCCGCTATCTGCCCGGCCATCCCGATGCGGGCAAAGACGGCTACGTGGCATTTCCGCGAATCAACCCGGCCGAAGACATGGTGGACCTGATGGGCGCCAGCCGCGGCTACGAGGCCAATGTCTCGGCCATGTCCGCCGTCAAAGACATGATCCAACGTTCCATCGACCTGTTGAAGTGAACCCATGTCCCTGCCGATCTCTTCAATCTCCTCCGCCATAAATACGATTCAACCCGTGTCCGGCGCGGCAGCGCAGACCGGGAAGCCGGGCGCATTCCAGTCCCTGCTCGAGAACGCCATCTACCGGGTGGAGCAGTTCCGGTCGGATGCCAACCAGGCCACCGGGCGGCTGCTGTCCGGGGAGGACGAGGACGTGCACACGGCAGCGCTTGCCACCGAGCGCGCGGAACTCGCCTTCGAGCTGGGCCTTCAGATTCGGAACAAGGTGGTGGATGCGTACCAGGAAGTCATGAGAATGCAGTTGTAGGCCGGAGGCGTTCTCATGGCGCAACTCCGCAAACTGTTTCAGAGCCTTTCGCCCGGGCAGCGCGTGTCCCTTGTGGCCGCCATCCTGCTCGTAGGCGGCGGCTTGTACACATTCACGCGCTGGCGCCAGGAGAGCGATTTCAAGCCCCTCTACAGCGGTATCTCGGCCGAGGATGCGGGCCCGATTGTCCAGAAGCTGAAAGAGAGCGGGGTGGAGTACCGCCTTTCGGAAACCGGCGGGACCATATCGGTGCCCTCCGCCAAAGTACCCGAGTTGCGCCTCGAAATGGCAGCGGCCGGGCTCCCGCGGAGCGGCCGCATCGGCTTCGAATTGTTCGACAAAACCAACTTCGGGGCCACCGACTTCGTGGAGCACATCAACTACCGGCGCGCGCTCGAAGGCGAGTTGGAGCGCTCGATCCAGTGCCTGTCCGAAGTGGGGCAGGCGCGTGTGCACCTCACCTTCCCCAAGGATTCCGTGTTCCTCGAATCGCGGCAGCCCGCCAAAGCCAGCGTCATGATCCGGCTCCGCCCTGGCGCGCGACTGGCCCCGCCAAACGTTTTGGCCATTGCCCACCTGGTGGGCAACGCCGTGGAGGGCCTTGCGCCGGATGCCGTCACCATTGTCGACACGCGGGGAAATCTCCTCAGCCGCCTGCACGGCGGAGACAGCGAGGACATGCGCGAATCCAACGGGATGCTGGAGTTCCGGCAGCAGGTCGAAAAAGATCTCCTAACCAAGATCAACAGCACCCTCGAGCCGCTGGTGGGGGCGGAAAAATTTCGCGCGGGCGTTTCGGTGGAGTGCGATCTCACCAGCGGCGAAGAGAGTGAGGAAAGCTTCGACCCGGCGCGCTCGGTGATGCTGACTTCGCAGAAGACGGAAGACGTCACCACAGGCGCCGGCGCCGGCGGGCAGCCGGGAACGGCGTCAAACCTGCCACGCCCTCCCGCGCAGGCCGCGTCGTCCCGGACCGGCATGGCGCGCCGAACCGAGAACATCACCTATCAATCCAGCCGGACCGTGAAGAAGCTCCGCACTCCGCAGGGGGCTGTGAAGCGCATCTCGATTTCCGTCCTGCTCGACCAGGGCGTGCGATGGGAGGGATCCGGCGCCAAAGCCCGGCGCGTGCTGGTTCCACCGTCACCCGAAATGCTGAAGACGGTCCGGGACGTG
>JAMCRM010000019.1 GCA_023380575.1 Acidobacteriota bacterium
TCTGTTCGTTCTTCGCTTGGAGCGCTTGCGGGGACCGGCCTGGTCCTGCGGCGCCGCAAATAGATTGCGGGCGGGCATTCATGAGCGGGGACATCGTACCATGCGCTCCAAGCGAAGAACGAACAGACTGCTGTCCTGGGTTTTCATTCTGGGGGGTGCCGTTCTCCTCTTCGTGGGTGCCCGCGATTTTTTGAGTTCTATCTTCGGCCAGCGGGAGGCGGCCGAAGAATGGCACAAGCCGGTCCAATCGCGCCAACCGGCTCCCCAAACGCCGGATCTTGGCGTGGCGTTGGCCAAGCTCTCCATCCCGCGGCTGAATGCCGCGTGGTTTGTCTTCGAAGGAGTTGGAAAAAAGGAACTGCGTTTGGGTCCCGGTCACATGCGCGGCTCCGCGCTGCCGGGGACTTCCGGCAACTGCGTGATTGCGGGCCATCGGGACACCCATTTCCGCGCGCTCAAAGACATTCGCAAAGGGGATGAAATCGTCGTCGAAACCCGCCAGGGCCGCTTCCGCTACCGGGTCACGGACCTGGAAATTGTGAAGCCCACCAACACGAAGGCCCTCGCGCCCACCACCAGTCCGGTGATGAACCTGATCACGTGTTACCCATTCTATTACCTGGGCTCGGCGCCCAAGCGCTTCGTGGTGCACGCGCAAATGGAGCCGCTCGAAGTCGCGCATTCGGGTGCACCGCCATCGTAGAATGGGCTTAATGCCCGATTTTACGGATCAGTTCTACCGCATAGAGAAACTTCCTCCCTATGTCTTCGCCGTCATAAATGAGATGAAGGCGCGAGCACGCGCCGCGCAACTTGACGTGATTGACCTCGGCATGGGCAATCCCGATGGCGCTACCCCCAAAGTGGTGGTAAACAAACTGGTGGAAGCCGCTCGCAATCCCCGCAACCATCGCTATTCGGTTTCCCGGGGCATTCCCAGGCTGCGGGAAGAGATCGTGCGGCGCTATCACACCAATTACGGCGTGGAACTCGATGCGGAGAAAGAGGCCATCGTCACCATTGGCGCCAAGGACGCCCTGGCGCACATGCTGTTCGCCGTGGTGGGCCCCGGCGACATGGTGGTTTCCCCGAATCCCTGCTATCCAATTCACCAGTACGGCGTCATCATCGCGGAAGGTCAGGCCTGCATGCTGCCCCTGCCGGACCCGGCCACTTTCCTGAATCGGCTGGAAGACCTCTACCGGACCGCCGGCCAGAAGCCCAAAATCCTGCTGCTCTCGTTCCCGCACAATCCCACCACTACCTGCGTGGACCTGGATTTCTTCCGGGAAATCGTGCGCATGGCACGCGAGCACGGCACTCTGGTGATCCACGATTTCGCTTATGCGGATATCTGCTTCGACGGCTACAAGGCTCCCAGCATTCTGCAGGTGGAAGGCGCTACCGAAGTGGCGGTGGAGATCTTCTCGCTTTCGAAGAGCTACAACATGGCCGGCTGGCGCGTCGGTTTCTGCCTGGGCAACTCCAAGGTCATTGCGGCGCTCGCCCGCATTAAGAGCTATCTCGATTACGGCGTCTTCCAACCCATCCAGATCGCCTCGATTATCGCGTTGCGCGAATGCGAAGAGGACACGCGCAAGATCGCCTGCACCTACCAGAAGCGCCGGGACGTGCTCGTCGAGGCATTGAACCGCGCCGGCTGGCCGGTGGAATCGCCCAAAGGGTCCATGTTCGTCTGGGCACCCATCCCGGAGCCGCACCGCGCCATGGGGTCGCTGGAATTTTCCAAGCTGCTGATGGAGAAGGCGTTGGTGGCGGTATCGCCGGGCATCGGCTTCGGCCCGCTCGGGGAAGGCTACGTGCGCTTCGCGCTGGTGGAAAACGAGCATCGCATCCGCCAGGCCACGCGCTCCATCGCCCAGTTTCTGAAAAAGAACTGACCGCTCCGCCCTTACCGGATCAGGTACGGGAGCTTGATTTCCACGCTCTTCGGAGGAAAACAGGCCTTGTTATTGCATGCCTGGTAGCGCAGTCTCCCGGATAGTACGCCCGGTCCCGCCGCCGCGCCGGCCGCCACCTTGAATTTCGAGACCAGTTCGAAATTGCCGGTAAACACCGAAAGCGGGGTGGGGGAGAACTCGTACTTCTCCATGCGCGGCTTCGGATAGATCACACCGGCCGGCTGGAGTGGACCGGCCATCCAGGTCAGGCGCAGGGGGATCAGGTACTCCTCGCTGGGCGTGTTGCTGTTGACGTGATAGCCCGGCTGCAGGTACACCGAAATCTTTGCTTCCGCGCCCGCCCCACGCCGCGCCTCCACCTTCGCCGGCGGGGCCACGCTCAACATCGCGCTACCTTGCGCGTACAGGGAAGGCAGGCAAGCCAGCCCGCTCGCCAGCGCCGTCCTGAAGCAGCTTTTGAACACCATCTTCGAAATCGCTCCTGCTCGTTAAACCTACATGCACATCGGCAATACGGCCTTCCCGGTCGATCAGGAAGGTGGTCGGCAGGGCATCGATCCCGCCGTATGACTGCGATACCGAATCGTCGCCCAGCACGATGCGGTAGTTGATCGCCAATTCGTTTATGAACGGCTTCACCGCGTCCCAACCATCATCGTCCATGGCCACGCCGATCACCGCAAAACCCTTGTCTTTGTTCCGCCGCTCCAGGTCCATGAACCAGGGGATCTCCATCTTACACGGGCCGCACCAGGTGGCCCAGAAATCCAGCAGCACCACCTTGCCGCGATAGTCCGAAAGGCGGACGGTTTTGCCGGTGGCGTCTTTGAGCGCAAAATCGGGCGCGACCTTGCGGTCATCGTGCGATTTGGCGACAACAGGCTTCTTCGGCCGCGAGGAATTGCAGGCCGGGCTGAGGCCGGCGATCAATAAGCCGGCGGCGAGCACCATGAAGGGGCGGGCGGGGAGCAAAAGATATGCCATTCCTGCAACGATTATATCGAGATTCGCCTGTTCAGGCCGGAAACGACGAACCAACGGCTTCGACGGGCGCGAAAAACGGCCTCCAGCGTCCATTCCGGGTGGCTGCGCAGCCCCGCAAACAACCATGCCGCCGAATCGCAGAAGCTCTCGCAGCAATACTCGCGCCACCGGCGGGTACGGAGGACACGGTCGCGCGCCGTCACTTCGGCCTTCCGCCACTCCGCCGACCAGCCCAATTCGCCGGCGGCGCCGGAGGCGAACTCACGCGCCAGCACTCGCTCCCACGAACGCCGCGCCGGATTCCCCAGCCGCACCCATGCAAAATGGAAGAGCTCATGTACGAAAATGCGCGCGAATTCGCGGGCATTGTGCCGCAATTCCGCAGCGAACGTGATGCGGCGCTCCCGCAGGAACGCCCCGCCATGGACGGGTCCGCGCCGGTCCCGCGGCGCCTTGGCGAACCGGATCTCCACGGGCCGCCCTTCCAGTTCCGGAAAATGCATACCCGACCGCTCGCGGGGAGTTACGCCGCTCAGGCCGCTGCCAGCGCCTGCTCCAGGTCCGCAATGATGTCTTCCGCCGCCTCGATGCCCACCGAAAACCGCACCAGGCTGTCGCGAATCCCCATGCGCTCGCGCTGTTTCGGCGCCACTTCGCGATGCGAGCTCATCACTGGGTAGAGCATCATGCTATGCACGTCACCCAGGGAGGTGGCCCGCACCACCATCCGCAGCGCGTTCATAAACCGGAAGACCTCTTCCCTGCCCGCGCCTTTCAACTCGAAACTCACCATGGCGCCGAACAGGTCCGGAGTGAACAACCGCGCGATGGCGCGGGCGTCGGGATGGTCCGGGCGGCCCGGGAAATATACCCGTTCGACGCGGGGGTGCGCGGCCAGCCAGGACGCCACGCGGCAGGCATTGGCGCACTGCCGCTCCAGCCGCACGGCCAGCGTTTTGATGCCGCGCATGGTCAGGTAGCATTCGAAAGGCCCCAGACACGGCCCGATGGCTCGCCCCAGCATGCGCAGCACATCGAAGTGTTCCCGATCCGAGACGACCACCCCCGACATCACGTCGCCGTGCCCGGCCAGGAACTTGGTGGCGCTGTGGACCACGAAGTTGGCGCCCAGTTCCAGGGGCCGCAGCACCATCGGCGTGGTGAAAGTGTTGTCCACAACCAGGGCGGCGCCGGCCGCTCTGGCGATTTCGGCAATCCGGTCGATTTCGCCCACCCGCAACAGCGGGTTGGAAGCCGTCTCGATCAGGATCGCGCCCGGCCGCTCCTCCGCCACCGTCGCCCGTAGGGCTTCCAGGTTGCAGGCGTCCACAAAACGTACCTTCGTGCCGGAGGGCTCCATCACTTTCATGAGCAGGCCGATGGTGGCCCCGTAGAGCGCGTCCGCCGCCACGATCGACTTGCGCCGGTCCGCCAGGGCGGTAAGCAGCGCCATATGGATGGCCGCCATGCCGGTGCTGCAGGCCAGCGCCCCCGCGCCGTTTTCGAGCGCCGCCACCTGCTCTTCAAGCGCCGCGCTCGAAGGGTTGTCGTGACGCGAGTAGCAGTAGCCCGGCTCCTCGCCTCCGAAGACGCGGTCGAGTTCCTCCATGGTGTCGAAGGAGAAGCTCGCGGCGGTGTATACAGGGGTGGCAACCGGCACGGCTTTGCCGGGCTTCTTGCGGTCCCCCGCGTGGACCGCCTTGGTTTCCAGTCTCATTTTCTCTTCCAGCGGACGCCTGCCTTGGTGTCTTCGAGGATAATTCCCTGCTCCAACAGTTCCTGCCGGATCTGGTCGGCGCGCGCGAAATCGCGGCGCTTCTTGGCGTCGGCGCGTTCGGCGATTTTCGCTTCTACTTCATCAAAGACGGCGTCAAAACGCTCCAGGAACGCCAGCGCGGGCGCCGCGTTGCCGGCGCGGAATTCGCCTCCGTCCATGGCGGTATTGGCATCGCGCGCGAACTCGAATACCGCGGCCAGCGCCTCGGCAGTGTTCAGGTCGTCGTTCATGCCGGTTACGAACTGTTCCACCGCGCGCGCCGTGCGTTCAGCCAGCACCTCGTTTGCCCCGGCCGGAAACTGTTCCGTTTCCAGCCGCAGCTTGAAATTCCGCACGCGCTCGATGGCGGTCGCCGCGGATTTCAACCCGTCGAACGTGAAGTTCAGGGCTTTGCGGTACGGCACCGACGCCAGCAGGTAGCGGATGGCCTCGGGCGCGTGGCCCTTGGCGATTACATCGCGCAGGGTGAAGAAGTTGCCCAGCGACTTGGACATCTTCTGCCCCTCCACCATGAGGAACTCCGAGTGCATCCAGAAACGCGCGAAGGGTTTGCCGGTCAACGACTCCGATTGCGCAATTTCGTTTTCGTGGTGGGGAAAGATCAGGTCCACGCCGCCCGCGTGCAAGTCGAGCGTCTCCCCCAGGTACTTGATGGCCATCACGGAGCACTCGATGTGCCACCCCGGCCTCCCCGGGCCGATTTCGGCGGGCCAGAACGGCTCGCCTTCCTTGGGGGCCTTCCACAGAGCGAAGTCGCGCGCGTCGTCTTTCTCGTATTTATCCGTGTCCACGCGCGCGCCCGCCAGCATGCCGCCGAAATCGGTGTGGGAGAGCTTGCCGTATTCGGGGAAGGTGGCCACGCGGAAATACACCGAGCCTTCGCTGGTATAAGTGTGGTCGCGCTCGCCCAGCCGCTCGATGGCCTTCACCATCTCCGGGATGTGATCGGTGGCCTTTACAAGTTTTTCGGGGCGCTCCAGGCGCAGCGCTGCGCAATCGTCCAGGAATGCCTGTGTGTAAACGGCCGTGTAGTCGGCAAGCGATTTTTTCTGCGCCACGGCGTTCTGGATAATACGGTCGTCCACGTCGGTGATATTCATGACATGGTCGATCCGGAACCCCGAAGCGCGCAGCCATCGGCGCAGGATATCCAGAAAAACAAAGGTCCGGAAGTTGCCGATGTGGGCGAAATCGTAGACAGTTGGTCCGCACGTGTACATGCGGACCGTGTTGTCGCGGGCGGGAGTGAATTCTTCCACCTGCTGTGTGAGCGTGTTGTAGAAGCGCGGAGCCATAGCCATTGGTGGGAATTTCATCGTAACATGAGTGCCGGACGCGGCCGCCCGTGCTACGATCACCACCGTGACGCCCTACCTGGAGATCGGCGGCGACTGGCGCGAAGTTGCACCCGGGACATGGCTGGTGGAGTTGCCACTTCCCTTTTCACTAGGACTCGTCAACGTTTACCTGCTGAAGCTGAAACAGGGCTGGATGCTGGTGGACTGCGGCATGGATACGGACGCCTGCTTGCATGCCCTCGACCGCGCCCGCGCCGGCCTGGGAATAGCCTGGACGGACATCCGCTATATTCTGCTCACCCACTTTCATCCGGACCACGGCGGCCTGGCGCGGCGCCTGCTCCGGTTGACCGGAGCGCGTCTGCTACTCCACCACGCCGACCGCGCCATGCTCGATGAAATCAGCGATGAAGCCCGCTATACCGCTTCCCAAACTGCTATTTTGGTCCGCGCGGGAGTGGCTCCGGAGATGATCGGCGCCATCGGCGCCGCTATGACGGAGGTGCGCAAGAGCTTTCACCGTCTTTCGCCCGAAGCCCCGCTGGCGGGAGGCGAACTGATTGAAGCCGAAGCCGGCCCGCTCGAAGTGATCTGGACACCCGGCCACTCACCGGGACACGTTTGCCTCTACGACCGCCGGCGCCGCCTGCTGCTCTCCGGGGACCACATGCTGGAGCATATCTCCCCCAATATCGGCTGGCAGCCCGGCGAGGATGCCCTGGCCGATTTCCTGGCCTCGCTCGAACGCATTGCGCAACTGGAGATCGACCTCGTGCTGCCTTCCCACGGAGCGCCTTTCAAAGATCACCACGAGTGGATTCGCGCCACCCGCGACCACCACCGCGTACGCTGCGCCCGCATCCTGCAACTCGCCAGGGAAGCACCCTTGAGCGCCGCGGACTTGGTGGAGCGAATCTGGGAGGGACTCTCCTCCCCTTTCCATTACCGCTTCGCGGTTTTCGAAGTCCTGGCGCACGTCGAATATCTGGAGCGCCGCCGCAGCCTCGTTCCATGGAACGGCAACGCAATTGTGCGCTGGCAGAACCACAAGTATGGATTTTACGCCGTAACCGCGAGAGCCGGAACGGACAGACGGCGCGGCGTGCGGTAGGGCTGAAAACGATAGCCTACCCCAAAGATGGTTTCGATGTATCGGTCGCTGTGGCGGCCCAACTTCTTCCGCAGCCGCCGTATGTGGACGTCCAGGGTGCGTGTGCGTATCTCACTGCTGTACCCCCATACGCGCAGAAGCAGGGCTTCGCGTCCCACGATTTCACCGGCGTTCTGTACCAGCACCGCCAGCAGGTCGTATTCCTTGCGGGTCAACTCGAGCCCCTCCGCATCGAGTTTCGCGGACCGGTGACGGAAATCCACATCCAGGTGGGCATCCTGGTACCTGTCCGGCTGAGTGTTGGAGATTTGAACCAAGGACATGCCAGCCTCCTCAAGGGCTTTACCCCTAATGCAAAATCGGATGCTATGTAAACGTTCCCGGATGTAAAAATTTTGTTAAAACCTAGTCGATCACGAAAGGCCCGGAATTGCCCATTCTCAACTCACGGTTATGCCCGTCGCTGGCCCGAATTTCGTAGTGGACGGCGCGCGGTTCATCGCGGAGGCGGACATGGAAGTCCGGCTCCGCGCCTTTACCCAGCACCTCGTCCTCGTCCAATTCATATTCCTGGGTTGTGATGACCTGCCCGTCCGGCTCCATGAAGTCGAACAGCAGCACCAGTCCGCGGATCGGCTTTTCGCGCCCGATGCGGACGCGGCCGTCGATGGAGATTTGTCCTTCGGTCCGATGCGCATTGGACCGCAGTACCTGGACATCGGGCGGCTTTCTGGCCTCGACCGTGTCGCAAACTGATAGCAGCAACAGCAGCAAGACTATGAAAACACGTCCCATTTCGCATAAGTGTAGCAGATGGCGTGGGGCGCGGGAATTCGCCGCGACACGCGGCAATTCGGCTAAAATGGAGTGCGCAGGATCCGAATCTATGAAAAAGCTCACTATTGCGATCTGCTCTGGCCTGTGCCTCTTTTTCACGGCGTGCTCAAGTTCCAAAGCTCCCGCCAGGAAAGCCGAGGAAAAACCGGCCGAGCCGATCACCGGGCAATCCGCCCTTTATAAAATGTACCAACCGGCGCGCGCCTGGGCGGGTGACGTCCAGGTTCTCAAACTCTCCAGCATCGAAATTCCAGAGGTCAAATCCACTCCGGGGAAAGCCGGGGCGTGGCAGGCCACGTTTGTTTCTCCTTCGAAGGGCAAGGCGCGTAGTTGGACCTTCTCTGTGGTCGAGTCTTCGGGCAATCTCCACAAGGGTCCCTTCGCCGGCCCGGAGGAAGGCTGGTCCGGTCCGCGCGGGATTAACCAGACGTTTCCCATTATCGCGGTGAGGACCGATACCGACGCGGTCTACAAAACGGCGCTGACCAAGGCAGCGGATTACGCAAAGAAAAACCCCAACAAACCGATCATGTTCCTGCTGGAAAAGACCGACCGCCACCCGGACGCCGCCTGGCGCGTGGTCTGGGGAGAATCCCTGGGGACCAGCAATTTCTCCATTTTCGTGGACGCTTCCACCGGGCTGTACCTGGAAACCATGCGATAGCAGGCTCGATACGGAGCGGCGGCGCATCAGGCGCCTGCCGCCGCGGCCTGCCCCTTCTCCGCTTCCGGTTCCTTCCGGTAGCATGGCCCGCTCCGTATGAAGAACGGATCTATCCACTTCACCTGAATCCACAGAAAGAGCCACCCCAGGAGGCATGCCAGCAGCGAATACAGGCACTGCCCGAAATGGTTCCGGTAACGCAGCCAGCGCGGCAGCACATAGGCCTTCAGCAGGACCACGCCGGCGAGCCCCACCACACCGGCTGCCACCATCCGCCCGGACAGACGGAGCGCGAAACCGATCTCCAGCAGCGGCTTGGTCCAGAATACCGAACACAATCCCACCAGCAGCAGACCGGCCGCCGTCCCGCCGGCCAGGGCCAATAACCGCAGTCCAGGCGAAAGCCGCCACGCTTTGAATGAGGACGCCCGCGCCACGCGCAGCGCTTCCCCTAACGCCGCCAGTCTGTCGCCCGCCCCCGGGCTCCCCGCAATGGCTTGGATCGAGCGAAAGCGCCACGAAACCTCCGCGTCATGCGGAACCGTAAAGCCCCGCACGCAGCGCGCGAATTCCATGCCTGTCATGGCATACCCGCTCAGCATGAGGGCGTCGGCTTCGGCATTGGAGAACGTGTCCAGGTCCGTGCGCACCGCAGCTAACAGCCTCTGGATATCCTTGCGGATGCCGTAGCTCGTTAGCACGGCGTTCTGCTGCGGCGCGGAGGGGTCCGGACAACCGAGCCAATCGAGCGGGGCCGCATTCAGGTCTTTCTTTAAGTGCACATAAAGCAGGCCGGAGAGTACGCCCGAATCGCGCAGGTGCGCCATGAGCTGGTACTGCGCTTCCCGGACCCGCGCCATGAGGATGTTATTGGCTCGCGCGGGCACCCCCAAGCGGCTGTCCGGCGGGTCTTTTTCGAGACCGGTCTGCCCGCTCGCGTCACTCACCACCAGCACCGTGCAATCCTGCTCCAGCAGGCTGTACACGCCCTGGTTGTCGTAGACTCCGCCATCCACCAGGCGGGCCACAAAACCTTGCTGATAGAGCGAATCGAGCAGCAGCGGATCGAACAGGCCCGGCACGCAGGCAGAAGCCGCCACCGCGTAGCCCAGCCGCAGGCGGCGGAAGGGCGGCGGCGCATCCTCATAGTACAGGCGCCGGAAGCGGTCGTTCCCGTCGATTTCGCTGTCAATGGTGCGCGCCGGCGGCTCGCCCATAAAACTGGCGGTGAACTGCCAGTTGTGGCAAGTGTTCAACGTTGTGGCGTTGAGCACCAGAACGGGTACCTTGTTGCGGCGCCGCCAGTTGTCATAACGCGGGCGGAACTCCTCCGTGCCGACGGGCTTGACCAGGAGGTCCTGGAGATAGCGCGGACGATCCCCGGCGCCGTCGCCGATGCGCGAATAGAGCTCCCGTTCATAGAGTTCGCCCAGGCGCTCGCTCATGGGCGGACGCCGCGCCAACAGCGTTTTCAGGTTTACGCCGAACTCCAGCAGGGCGCGGTTGCGGATATTGCGCTGCACGCCCTCCAGGAAGTTCTTCTCGATGCGGCGCACCAGTTCGATATAGTGGTCGCGCGTGATCTCCTGATCCGGCGTGCTTTCCAGCAGGTGCTTCAATTCCAGGCGCTCAA
>JAMCRM010000020.1 GCA_023380575.1 Acidobacteriota bacterium
GGGCGCCCAGGTGCAAAGCTTCCTGGTGAAGCCCGTCAATTTCAAGCGGGGGCGGACATACCCGGTGCTGTTCCTGATCCACGGCGGCCCGCAGGGCGCCTGGGGGCAAAGCTGGACCTACCGCTGGAACGCCCAGGTCTTCGCCGCGGCGGGGTACGTGGTCGTCATGCCCAACCCGCGGGGCTCCACGGGCTACGGCCAGAAGTTCATCGACGAAATCAACCACGATTGGGGCGGCCGCGCCTTTGACGACATGATGGCGGTGGCCGACCACGTCACCACCCTCCCCTACGTGGATTCCAGCCGAATGGCCGCCGGAGGCGGTTCCTACGGCGGCTACATGACGGATTGGATCCTGGGCCATACGGCGCGTTTCAAGGCGCTGGTTTCGCACGCCGGGGTTTACGATCTTCGGAGCGAATTCGGGGAAACCGAGGAGTTATGGTTCCCCTTGTGGGAGTTCGGCGGCGCGCCGTGGGACAACCCCGAGATGTACGAACGCTGGTCCCCCAGCATGTTCGTCAAGGAGTTCCGGACCCCCACCCTGGTGATTCACGGGGAACTCGATTTCCGCGTTCCCTACGGGCAGGGTTTGCAGCTCTTCACCGCGCTGCAAATGAAGAACGTGCCCTCCAAACTGCTGGTATTCCCGGACGAGGGGCATTGGGTGAACAAGCCGCAGAACAGCGTGCTTTGGTATAAGACGTTTATCGACTGGGTCGATCAGTGGACTAAAAAGTGAAGAAAGCATTCGTAGCTATCTGTTTATTGGCGGTCGTAGCGGGTCTGGGCCTGCTGCTGGCCATTTCCGGGGGGACGGTTCTCAAGGTGGAACCGCCGGTGAAGGCGCTGGGCAAGCAGACGCCGGTCCGGGTGGAGCTTGCCAACCCGCACGGGGTACGCCGGGTTACGGCATACGTGGAACAGGGCGGCGCGCGCTATACCGTCTTCGAGAAGAAGGCGTCCGCGCACCGGCTCTTTTTCTGGCGGCACAAGGAAAATCCGGTGCAGGTCACCTTCCTGGCCGGCACGGGCAACGCGCCCAACCTGAAAGACGGCAAGGCGCGCCTGGTCGTGGAAGCGGTATCCAACGACCTGCGCGGGCGCGCCGACAGCGTAGCGTATGACGTAGAGGTCTCCACCGCGCCCCCGCGCGTGGTGGCGGACGGATATCAACACTATGTAAACCAGGGGGGTATGGAACTGGCCACCTTCACTCCCGCGGGATATTGGACGGAATCCGGCGTGAAAGTGGGGAAATACACGTTCCGTAGCTTCCCCCTGCCCGGACATCCCTCCGAGCGCTTTGCCATGTTTGCCTATCCCTGGGACCTCGGTCCGGACGAGACGCCGCGCGTCTTCGCCACCAACCCGACCGGCACCACCGCACTGGCGCCTTTCTGGTTCAAGCTGTTTCCGAAAAAGTTCCGTGTGCGCGATTTCGAGCTGACCGACGCCATCATGGACAAGCTGGTCAACCAGATCGATCCCTCGGGCACGGGCGACCTGTTGCAGCGCTTCCTCAAGATCAATGGCGAGATGCGGCACGCCAATAACCAGACGCTGGCCGACCTGCGCTTCAAGACCGAGGAGAAGGCGCTTTGGAACGGCGCGTTTGTGCGGCTCGGCAAGGAAGAATCCATGTTCGCCGACGTACGCAATTATATTTACAAAGGCAAAAAGGTCGATCAGCAGGTACACCTCGGCTACGATCTCTCTAACGTGCAGCACGTGGCCGTTACGGCGGCCAACGACGGGCGCGTGGTCTACGCGAGCGACCTCGGAATCTACGGGAATTGCATCGTGGTGGACCACGGCTACGGCCTGCAATCGATCTACGGCCATTTGAGCGAAATCGCGGTCAAGGTGGGGGACTTGGTCAAGAAGAACCAGGTAATGGGGCACAGCGGCTCCACCGGCTTGGCCCTGGGAGACCACCTGCATTTCAGCATGCAAATCGACGGCGTGCAAATCAACCCTGTCGAGTGGTGGGATGAGCACTGGATACGCGATCGCATCCTGAGTAAGCTGAATTTGTAGCGGTCTGTCTGCGGTTTGCGAGCGGCCGTACTTTGGCTGTATGGCGGCTGCATTGACTCCGGAGAGGGCCGTTCGATACACTAAACGATTGTTTGCTGCGGTGTTAGACTGTCTTCGCACCGGCTACATTCAGAGACCTCACTTCGAATTGAAACAGGGGAAGGGAATGGCACAAACTCAGAAGCATATCTTCACGTCGGAATCCGTTACGGAAGGCCATCCGGATAAGATCGCCGACCAGATTTCGGACGCGATCCTCGATGCTGTAATGGAACAGGATCCCACCGGCCGCGTGGCCTGCGAAACCCTGGTGACCACCGGGATCTGCGTAGTGGCCGGCGAGATTACTACCAAGTGTTACGTGGACGTTCCCACCGTGGTCCGCGAGACCGTTCGAGAAGTGGGTTATACGGACGCTACGTTCGGCTTCGATTCGCATACCTGCGGCGTGTTGAACGCCATCCAGTCGCAGTCTCCGGATATTGCCAGGGGCGTGGATACGGGTGGGGCGGGCGACCAGGGCCTCATGTTCGGCTATGCCTGTGACGAGACCCCGGAACTGATGCCCATGCCCATTATGCTGGCGCACCAGTTGGTGCGGCGTCTATCGCAGGCGCGCCGCCAGGGCATTCTGGATTTTCTGCGTCCCGACGGCAAGTCGCAGGTCAGCGTGGAGTACGTGAATGGCCGGCCCGCGCGGGTGGACGCGGTGGTCATTTCGACGCAGCACAGCGACCAGATCTCCACCGAAGCCCTGCGCGCCGAAGTGAGAAAGCACATCATCGACGCGGTGGTTCCCGCCAACATGGTGGATGCCAATACCAGCTACCACATCAACCCGACCGGGCGCTTCGTGATCGGCGGGCCGCATGGGGACACCGGCCTCACCGGCCGCAAGATCATCGTGGACACGTACGGCGGCATGGGGCGGCACGGGGGCGGGGCCTTCTCCGGCAAGGATCCCTCCAAGGTGGACCGCTCGGCCTGCTACATGGCGCGATACATCGCTAAAAACATCGTCGCGGCGGGTCTTGCAAACCGGTGCGAAGTGCAGTTGGCTTACGCTATCGGGGTGGCGGAGCCGGTCTCGGTAATGGTAAACAGCTTCGGCAAGGGTGTTGTCGCCGAAGATAAGCTCGCGGGCTTGGTTCGCGCGGTCTTCCCGCTGACGCCGCGCGGCATTATCGAGCACCTTAAACTGCGCCGCCCGATCTACAAAAAGACGGCCGCCTTCGGCCACTTCGGCCGGACCGAAGACAGTTTCACCTGGGAAGCCGTGGACAAGGCAGAGGCCTTGCGCGAAGCGGCGGGTACGGCGGCGGAAGCCGCGGTTCGCTAATCAAGGAGCATCATGGGAGCCGATACACAAACACAAGTTGCGTGTGACATAAAAGATCTGGCGCTGGCGGACGTGGGGAAGCGGCGGACGGAGTGGGCCTTCCAGTCCATGCCCGTGCTGCGAACCATCCGTAAGCAGTTCATCAAAACCCAGCCGCTGGCGGGTGTGCGGGTTTCGGCCTGTTTGCATGTAACCACCGAGACCGCCAACTTGATGATTACCCTCCGGGACGGCGGCGCCTCCGTGGTGCTGTGCGCCTCCAACCCGCTCTCCACCCAGGATGATGTGGCCGCCACCCTGGTGCGCGATTACGGCATTCCGGTGTACGCCATCAAGGGCGAAAGCAATGAAGTCTACTACCAGCACCTGCTGTCGGCCGGCGAACACAAGCCCCAGATCACCATGGACGACGGGGCGGACCTGGTGACGCTGCTGCACAGCAAGCGGCAGGACCTGGCGGCCGACATCGTGGGCGGCACCGAGGAGACCACCACGGGCGTCATCCGGTTGCGGGCCATGTCCCGCGAAGGCGTTCTGAAGTACCCCATCGTGGCGGTCAACGACGCCCTGACCAAGCACCTCTTCGACAACCGTTACGGCACGGGCCAGAGCACGCTGGACGGTATCATCCGGGCAACCAATGTTCTGCTCGCCGGCATGAACCTGGTGGTGGCGGGATACGGCTGGTGCGGGCGCGGTGTGGCCATGCGGGCGCGCGGCATGGGCGCCAACGTGATTGTCACCGAGATCGATCCCACCAAGGCCATTGAAGCGGTGATGGACGGCTTCCGCGTCATGTCCATGCACGAAGCGGCGGCCATCGGCGACGTGTTCGTGACGGTGACCGGCAACAAGCACGTCATCGCCCGGGACCACTTCGAGAAACTCAAGAACGGCGCCATCCTCTGCAATTCCGGGCACTTCAACGTAGAAATCGACCTGGAAGCGCTGGGGCGCGCGACATCCTCCAAGCGGCAGACCCGCGAATTCGTGGAAGAGTACGCATTCCGCGACGGGCGCCGGATTTACGTGCTCGGCGAAGGCCGGCTGATCAACCTGGCGGCTGCGGAAGGCCACCCGGCCTCCGTGATGGACATGAGCTTCGCCAACCAGGCGCTCTCGGCCGAGTACATGGTGAAGAATCACTCCAAGCTGGAAAAGAAGGTCTACGCGGTTCCCGAGGAACTCGACAAGCAAGTGGCCAAAATGAAACTCGAGTCCATGGGCGTCAAGATCGACCGCCTCACTCCCGAACAGGAAGCGTACCTCGCCGGCTGGTCGGAAGGAACCTAAGAAAACAGGGGACGGGGATCGGGGGCCGGGGGCCGACCCCCGGGCCCTCGCCCCTGGCCCCCAAACCATGCTTCGCGTCAGATTTGCTCCCTCCCCTACGGGTTTTCTCCACATAGGCAGCGCCCGGACGTTTATTTTCAACTGGTTGTACGCGCGCAGGAACGGCGGCGCCATGATTCTGCGCATCGACGACACGGATGTCGGGCGGAACACCCAGCAGTCGCTCGATTCCATCTTCGACGGGCTGAACTGGCTGGACCTGGGATGGGACGAGCAGTACCGTCAATCCGACCGCCTGGCCCTGCACCGCGCGATGGCCGAGGCTATCTTCGCCAAAGGCTTGGCCTATCGCGATTTCACCCCCGCCCAGACCGACGAAGGCGAAAAACCGCGCGGCGAAGGCGCCTGGTTGTTCAACCCCGGCATGCGGGAGCTCTCCCGCGAGGAAAGCGACCGGCGGGCCGCCGCCGGCGAGCCTTTCGCGCTGCGCTTCCGCGTGCCGCGCGACCGCGTCGAAGAGATCCGCTTCGAGGACCAAGTCTACGGGGCGCAGGCCAAATCCACCGCCGATATAGAGGATTTCGCGCTGCTGCGCAGCGACGGCATGCCGACCTATCACCTGGCATCCTGCGCCGATGACGCGGACCTGCGCATCAGCCACATCATCCGCGGCCAGGACCACCTGACCAACACCTTCAAGCACATCCAGATTTTCCAGGCCGCCGGCGCGAAGGCCCCGCTGTTTGCGCACCTGCCCCTTCTGGTGGCTCCGGACGGCACTAAGCTTTCCAAGCGCCGCCACGGTCCGTCAGTCAGCGTGACGACGTACCGCGATGCCGGCTTCCTACCGCACGCCTTCATCAACTTCCTTTGCCTGCTGGGCTGGTCCCCCAAAGACGACCGCGAGAAGATGGGCCGCCAGGAACTGGTGGACGCCTTCTCGTTTGAGGGCATCAACAAATCGAACGCCGTGGTCAACTTCACCGAGGAAGACCCCTTCGATCCCAAGGCCGTGTGGCTCAACTCCCAGCACATCTACGCCATGCCGGTAGAGGAACTGACGGACCGGCTGCTGCCGTTCATCTGTGCGGCGGGCTTCCGCGCCGATCGCGAAAAGATGCTTCGCGTCACACCCCTCATTCAGGAGCGCATCAAGCTCC
>JAMCRM010000021.1 GCA_023380575.1 Acidobacteriota bacterium
TGGCAAAGGGCTCGGCAACGATCGTCTCCAGGGCGCCGGAATGGCTCCAGAGCCTGGAGGCAAGCGTCCCGCCATAGCACTGGCGCACCTGGCACAGGAAGAAACGCCTTACCTTCTCCGCGGAGGGAACGCCGGCGCGAGGGCTGATACGCAAGGTGATCTGGGTCTGAAAAGCGCCTTCGCGTTCCACAAGCTGGTAGTCGCCGGGATGGCCTCCGAAACGCGCCGGCAGAACCTCTTCCATGATGCGCACGATATCGCTGCCGACCAGCGTAATACCCTGCCCCGTCAGCTTTCCGAAACTGCCGACGTCGCGAATACAATCCGTAAGTCCCGCGCGGGAGTACGCGCAATCGCACTCGGCCCGCCCGATCGTGCCGCTGTCGTCCATTTCCACGTTGATAAAGACGTGCGGCGCAAACGGCAGGAGCGTCGTAAACAGCAGAGAGTCAACCCGCACATCCGTCAGCGGCGCCTGCCGGGCGTGGACGATGGCCGCCAGCGCGTCGCGAAACAGATGCACGCAGTTGCCCTTTTTCATCTGCCGGCAACCGGCGCCTATGATGCCGCTTTCGGTAGTGCCCTAGATGACACGGACCTCCGCGCCCGCGTTTTCGATGACGGCGCGTTTTGCGTCCGTCAAAGCCTCGCCAGTCACGCTGAAGAGCGTTCCGCTGATATCGATGCCCCGCGCCGCGGCGGCGCCCGCGACCCGCACCGCCGGGCTGACGTAACTGGTGAGAGCACAGGAAACGCCCGCGGCGCGCCGTTCCGCGATCCACTCGGCCACGGGCAAAAAATCGTTCGCGGGAAGATAAGCCGGGAAGGGGACCTGCGTGCCCAGCATGCGGAAATAGCGCACCATCAGGTGGGTGAACGCGCGGTAAGGCGCCGAATCTCCCCAGGCGCCGCCCGCGGCGAACCACCGCTCCACGCTGCGGTGATGGCGCTCCGCCCCCACGCACATGCTGATACCCGTGGCGGAAGGCAGGATGGGCATGAGCGCGACGGTCGCGCGCCGGGCCAAATCGAACTCCAGCGCGGCCAGGTGGGTATAGACGCCCTGGTACAGCAGGAACGGGAGGCTTTGCGGCGTCCTGGTTCCCTTGCTGCGGCTGCCGCTGCTGGAAGATTCGATCAACGCTGCTGCAAGGGGGTTGCGAAAACTGCGTTTGTTGGAAGGGATATGACAACCGCAACGCAAAATCGGCGTTTTCCCTTTAAATTCATCGTGGGTGAGATACACACCCTGGCGCCGGATGGCGTCCAGCGCGGCTTCGAGGCCGTCGCGTCTGACCGCTTCCGCCACATCCTCATAGCCACAGCCGGCCAGGCGGAACATGTGATGATACGGGTGGCCGGGGTTTGCGAAGACCACGCGGCGCACCGTATCGAGGAAGATCCCGGAGCGGTCTTCCATCTGGCGCCGGAACTGGCTCTGATGATCCAGTTCGGGAGCGCGCAATACTTTTTGGAGGCCCCAGGCCATTCCCGCGTACATACCCGCCTCACGCCACATGCGCCACACCTTCCACCTTCATGCCGAGTTCCGCGAACACGCACCGCTTCAAATGCAGAAAGGCATCGTCGAGCGTGAGCGTCGTGTGCCGCGGTCTGGCGAATGACACCGGAAATTCCTGAATGATCGTACCCGGCTGCCGGCTGAGGACGAGGATCCGGTCGCTGAGCAAAATGGCCTCTTCGACATCGTGCGTCACGAAGACGACGGTTTTCTGGTTTTGCTCCCAGAGATCGAGCAGTTCCTGCTGCAGTACCATGCGGGTCTGGCAATCCAGCGCCGCGAAGGGCTCGTCCATCAGCAGCACCGCGGGATCGCTCAAAAAGCAGCGGATAATCGACACCCGCTGTTTCATTCCCAGCGACAACTGGTGGGGATAATCGCGCTCCCGTCCGGCGAAGCCAAAACGGTGAAGCAGTTCGCGGGCGCGGGCCTCCCGTTCGCATTTACCGCACCCCTGCATTTCCAGGCCGAAGGCTGCATTTTCGAGCACGGTCATCCAGGGGAACAGGCTGTTTTCCTGGAAGACCAGGATGGTGCGGCCATCGCGGCCGTTCCGGGGGGCCACCTGCTCGACGGTTCCTTCATCCGGCCGGATCAGGCCGGCCAGCACCCGCAGCAGAGTCGTTTTGCCGCACCCGCTGGGCCCGACAATGGAGAGAAATTCAGCACGCCGGACCTCAAACCAGATGTCTTTGAGCGCCTGGACACACGAACCGTTCGACGTAAAAGAGACGCCAACCCGCTTACATCTGAGTTCGAGTTCGTCGCTTTTTTGTTTCAGGCGCAATCTGAAACCTCCTCGCACAATCGCCGGCGCGAATACGATTAGCACCCGACTGGGCCACGCGTCCCACTATTCCAGTGCTTTCCGGGCTATCTGTCAACGTGGCTATGTCCGTATGAGAACGCTGGCCGGCCGCTCCCGCGGTTTCCGAACGGCAGTGTCATGGATCGCACACAACAGCGGGCCAACCCGCCCTCGTCTATGGACGATTGCCGCAAATCTCTGCTTCACTGGACGGGATGCGCTACCGGTTCTGGCGTTTGCGAGTACGCTTGAAGTCCGGATTGCTGTTTGCCGCCGCGTTTCTGTGGCGGGGGCTGCTATTCCGCACCACTTTTGTCGCGATCACCGGGAGCGTGGGAAAAACAACGGCCAAGGATTGCCTGGCCGGAATACTCTCCGCGCGTTTTCCGATCGTCCATACGGATGGCAGCTACAACGAATTCAGGGACTTGGCCCGTACCATCCTGCGCGTGCGACCCGGACACCGCTTCGCCGTTCTGGAGGTGGCAACCGACCGGCCCGGCTGTATGTGGCACATGGGCCGGCTGGCCCGTCCCGATATCGCGGTGGTGCTGCGGGTGGCGCGAGAGTATTCCGGCC